>NZ_JACOOP010000006.1:0-111286 GCF_014287725.1 Clostridium sp. NSJ-49
ATCAATTTTATTGTAGGTTTGTTTACCATACAATAAAAAATTCAAACTTATATAATTTTCAAAGAGCGAGCAATTCTATGAAAAATCAAGCTATTTTTTCATATCAACTTAACAGATTCAATTTAATTAATAATATTAAATTTCCCATAACTTCAAAAACTTATTTTAAAATTAAATGTATATTTTACTTGCACATTTAATTCAAAAGTGATATATTATACTCATAGATAATAATTATTAATTAATATTTACTAAAAAGGAGTTTTAATATGTTAGATCAAAAAACAATGGATATAATAAAAAGTACAGTTCCAGCTTTAAAAGCTCATGGATTAGATATTACAAAAACTTTCTACAAGACAATGTTTGAAAGAAATCCTGAAGTTGCACCATTATTTAACATGGATAGACAAAAATCTGGTGAACAACCTAAAGCATTAGCAATGTCTATTCTAGCTTCTGCTCAAAACATAGACAACCTATCAGCTATAATGCCTGTAGTTGAAAAAATAGCAATAAGACATTGTGATTCTGGAGTAAAACCTGAACATTATCCTATAGTTGGAGAAAATTTATTAATTGCTATAAAAGAAGTTTTAGGAGATGCTGCTACAGATGATATAATGGATGCTTGGGGTAAAACTTATGGTGTTCTTGCTCAAGTATTTATAGATGTTGAATCAAAAATATATGCTTCAAGAGCTTAAAAATAGTTAAGTCTATTAATGAATACTTACTAATAAAGTCAGTAATGCTGACTTTATTTTTTTTTACTAAAAACTTTATTTAATTTTTCTCTTCTTATTATCATTATATTTCAAATATTACAAAAAAACTTAAAATAATATCTTAATCCAAAAATATATTATTTAAAAATCAATTTATTTTAACTAATATCTTCATTTTATTGCATTTATATTAATCAAATATCTCTTTATACATTTCACAAATATTATTTTCCTCTCATATAATACACTATAGCATTACTTGGAGTTGGATCATTTGATATACGCACTAGTTCTAGCAGGGGGAAAAGGTACTAGGTTATATCCCTTATCAAGGACTAACCAACCTAAACAATTCTTGAAACTAATTAATGGTAAAAGCTTTTTAGTAAACACCGTTGAAAGAATAACTCCTCTAATTAGTAAGGAGAATATTTACGTTGTTACTAATCAAGATTATGTAGATAAAATTAAAAATGAGTTAAGCGATATAAATCCTGACAATATATTTACAGAACCTCAAAACAAGGAAACCGCAACTTGCATAGGTTTATCTGCAGTCAAGCTTTTAAAAAAGGATAAAGATGCCATAATGGTTGTCTTACCTTCAGACCATCATGTAGAGGGTAAAAAAGAATATTTAGATGTATTGTCAGAAGCTATTGATATAGCAAATAAACGTCGAGGCATTGTAACAGTTGGTATTACTCCAACTAGACCCGAAACTGGATATGGTTATATTGAAATGGGTGAAAGAATTGTATCTTCTGAGGCAGCTTATAAAATTGCTCGATTTACTGAAAAACCCAATATAGAGGTTGCTAAGGATTTTCTACTAAAAGGCACTTATCTATGGAACTCTGGTATGTTTATCTTTAGAGCAGATGTAATTCTGCGTGAAATAGAAAAATATCTTCCAAAGATGTATAAATCACTTATGGAGATTTATCAAAACATCGGTGAAGAATTTGAAGAGCAAGTAGTTAGGGAACAATACAATCTTATAGATGGAATATCTATTGACTTTGGTGTGATGCAACGTACTAGAAAAGCATATGTGATCAAAGGTAACTTTGCTTGGGATGATATTGGTAGCTTTACTGCACTTAGCAGATTCTTAACTAAAAATAATAGCAATAATATTAGTAAGAATGTATATGTTCAAGATTGTGAAAACTGTTCAATCTTTGGAGATAAAAATTTAATAATAGGTTTTGGCGTTAAAGATTTAGTAGTTGTTGATGCTGGTGATGTTATTCTTGTTATGGATAAGAATAAAGACCAAGAAATTAAACATCTGCTAAATGATCTTAACACTAACGAGCAATTTGATGATTTTGTATAAAGTCATCGCTGTAAAGAGGCTACCTTTTGGTGGCCTCTTTACAGTTGCTCATAATTTATTTCATTATTTTTCTTAATAGATTTATTCTATTATTATAAGGTGCAAATCTAACTTTAAACTCTATAAAGGTTCCTCTTTTCATAACTGATTTACTATGAGTAAAAGTATTAAAACTATCTTTTCCATGATATTTCCCTAATCCACTTGGTCCTACTCCTCCAAAAGGAAGGTTTCCGTTAGCAACATGTATTATAGTATCATTTATAGTTACTCCTCCTGCACTAGTTCTTTCTATAATATACTCTATATTTTTATTGCTTTCTGAGAAATAATATAAAGCTAATGGCTTCTCTCTATGATTTATAATACTGATTGTTTCATCTAAATTTTCAAACTCTATTACTGGAAGTATCGGTCCAAAAATTTCATCTGTCATAACTGATGAATCTAGCTTCACGTTAGTTAAAATAGTTGGATCCATATATAGTTGATCTTTATCAATTTCTCCTCCAAAATATATATCTCCATCATTTAAATAATTTGAAAATCTACCTAAAGATATAGTATTTACTACTCTAGGATAATCTGGACTTTCTTTTATTATTTCACCAAATTGCGTCTTAATTTCTTTAACTAAAGTTCTTAAAAATTTATCTTTTATATCTTTATGTAAAAATAAATAATCTGGAGCAACACATGTTTGACCTGCATTCAAAAATTTTCCCCAAACTATTCTCTTAGCTGCTAAATTAATATTTGCATCTCTATCCACTATACAAGGACTCTTTCCTCCTAATTCTAAAGTTATCGGAGTAAGATTTTTAGCTGCCTTTTCCATAACAATTTTTCCAACTCTTACGCTTCCAGTAAAGAATATATAATCAAAAGGTAAATCTAAAAGATAAGATACTACTTCTTTTCCTCCTAATGGATTAACAACTCTTATATATCCTTTATCAAAATTTTCATTTATAATTTTCTCTAGTAACCTAGCTGTATTTATAGTAGTTTCTGAAGGCTTTATTATTGCTGTATTTCCTGCTGATATAGCACCAATAAGTGGTGCTATAACTAATTGAAACGGATAGTTAAATGGCCCAATTATCAATGTAACTCCATAAGGTTCTTTATATATGTAACTTTTTGAAGGGTAATATACAATTGGCGAACTTCTCTTCTCTCTCTTAGACCACTTTCTTACATTCTTTATGTGTAAATTAATCTCATCATATACTAACCCTATTTCTGTTGCATAGGCTTCAAAGTTTGATTTTCCTAAATCATCTTTTAATGCTTGTAATATTTCCTTTTCATTTTCCTTTATAACTTTTTTCAATGTTTTTAGTTGTTTAATTCTAACATCAATATCATTACTTTTTCCTGAATCAAAGAACTTCCTTTGATCACTAAATATATTTTTAATTTCTTTCATATAAACCTCTCTAAGCATATGTTTAAATTAAATTTTACCATACTTAAAGTTTTCTTCAAACATATTTATAGGTATACGAAATTCTGGTATTCCTGTTGCATATGGTGCAATTTCATATTGTCCATAATATATCACCAGATTACCATCTTCTATATAAAATTTTGTTTTTTCATCAATTCCATTAAATCCTTCTCTACCAGTAAAATAAATATCAGAATTTTTATTAATCTCATTCTTAATATTTGAATCTATCTTATCTTTATAATTATATTCACTATTAAACAGATCTTTTAATGTTAATATATCTCCAGTTGTTTCATCTATATTATATGATTTTCTTGTTGTTACACC
Source organism: Clostridium sp. NSJ-49 (assembly GCF_014287725.1). Classification (NCBI taxonomy): domain Bacteria; kingdom Bacillati; phylum Bacillota; class Clostridia; order Eubacteriales; family Clostridiaceae; genus Clostridium; species Clostridium sp. NSJ-49. The sequence continues at coordinate 3,854 of NZ_JACOOP010000006.1, forward strand.
ATGAGCTCCTCCAGTATATTGATAATAATCAATATATAAGCTTATAACTTTTTTCAAATTAGTAACTTTATATTTAGCATTAAGCTGATATGGATTTAAAGGGGGTGTTCCATTCTTAAAATACTCATCTGCAATATATTTAGCATCATTTATCCATTCTTCTGTCCAGGTTGTGATTAAATTATTTATATTTTTTTCTTTATCTTCATTCGGTAAATTTTTTATTTGTGGAATAGTTACATCAATTTGCAAATAATCATTTTTACTCTTATAAACTTTATCCACAATAGTCATCTGTGGATAAACATTACTATATCCCCTTGTTATCAACACACTTTGTGGACAACTCCCAAAAACTGTTGATAACATGAATATTACTAAAATCGCCTGTTTTAGCCATTTCATCGATATCTCTCCTCTTTTTTCGACATAGTTCTTTCTTTTATCAATATTATCTACAATTTTACTAATAATTATTAACATTGCTATCAACAAATTTATAACAACTTATCCACAGGCACTTGTGGAAACTGTGTGTAACTCCTTTATTTGTAAAAAATAATTCCAAATTAGATTCTCCCAAATATTTTTTATTATACACATTAATTAATTCGTTAATCACACTTTCAAAAATGCTCTATAAATTTTAATATAAAAACAAATCAAAATTTTATAGTAAAAATAACAAAAAAATAAACCGCCTAAGCAGTTTATTTTTAATTTATTAATAATTCTATTTTATTTGCTCAGCATCTTTAGTTTTCACAGATGTTGATATCAATCTATTGAGTTCTTTTAACTCTTTTTCAGTCATATCTCTCCATTGACCTATTTTTAAATCATCTAAATTAACATTCATAATCCTTACTCTTTTAAGCTTAGTAACTTCATATCCTAAAGCTTCACACATTCTTCTAATCTGTCTATTTAATCCTTGTGTAAGTATAATTCTAAAAGTGTTATTACCTTCTTTTTTAACATAGCATTTCTTTGTTACTTGACCTAGTATTCTTATACCATTACTCATTCGTTTAACGAATTCATCATTAATTGGTTTATTTACAGTTACTATATATTCCTTCTCGTGATTATTTCCTGCTCTAAGAATCTTATTTACTATATCACCATCATTCGTTAAAAAGATAAGTCCTTGTGAATCTTTATCCAATCTTCCTATAGGAAATATTCTTTTTTCATGGTTAACAAAATCAACTATATTTCCTTTTACCTTATGTTCAGTTGTGCATGTAATTCCAACTGGTTTGTTTAAAGCTATATATACCAGTTCTTCATCCTTATATATTTTTTTACCATCAACTCTTACTACTTGCCCTTTTGAAACTTTAGTTCCCATAGTTGCTTTTACATTATCTATAGTAACTCTTCCACTTTCAATTAATTTATCAGCTTCTCTTCTTGAACAATAACCTGATTCACTTATATATTTATTTAATCTTATATCATCTGGTCTATCATTATGAATAATTATATTATTCCTTTTTTGTGAATTTTGTTTCATATACTTCCCTCTTACTACTAAAAATTCTGCTCTATTCCAGAATTATTTAATTTAAAATCTATTTGTTCTAAATATATATAATCCTCGGTTTTAGATAATAGTCCATATTTTATTGGTTTTCCATTTACAGTAACTATTATACCTGTTTGAGGCATCATATCATTTTCATTTGCATACTTAATTATACTATATATTGCATGATCTATACCTTTATCAAGGACATCAATGGTTTCTACCATTTTACTTCCTCTTTCAGTTCTAGAATATATATTTTTTATCCTATTAAAAGAATTTACCTCTAATACAATATTTGATGTTGTTCCTACCATTACAGTACTTACTACTTTAGTATATCTGAAAATAGTCATTCCGATTAAAACTAAAAAGATAGCTACTAACATTGATATATGGAATTTATAATCTCTCAATAACTTCTTTGGAGTTCCACTAACCTCTTCACCTATTGATACTATATCATTTGTCTTAATCTTTACTAAGTCACCCATAGAGGTCATTATCATCGCATTCTTTTTCCTAGAGCTTATAACAATTCCTTTAATATCTTTATTATTTTTTAAAATACTTAACGCATTTACATCAATATCTTTTTCTTCATCTTCTATTACCCTTAAATAATCCTGTATATGCTTATATTTAGGGTCTGATAATATAACAACATATGTCACTATATTATCTCTCCATTCTTCTAAGTATCTTCTAGTCTTGCCAAATTCTTTTGCAACTACACTCATCGGAATATTTTTCTTACTTTTAAAATTATCTAATATTTCAACATCTTGAACTATAAAAAAAGCGATATTTAAAAGTTCATTCTTTATTGAATACGGTACTTCCATTAATGCTAAGTCTTTTAATATTACTCTGTAATTAATAAGTTCTCTCTTTAATAATAATATTTGTTCTTTTCTTTCTTCAATTATCTCATCACTTATAACTATAAGTGGTGCTATAGATGAAAATCTATATACTACTCTTTCGTCTCTCCCCATTTTTATCCCCTAACTATTTAACTCTTCTTCTGAAATTAACCTTCCCTTTACTATAACCCTTTGTTTAGCTCCTACAGTACATGTTACTAATGTCATAGTTGCTTCTTTTGTATCATCTAAAACATGAACGTCTTCAGGCTCTACAATAAAATTATCTTCTACTACGTAAGTATATTTTTTATCATGTGTCTTAACTATTACTTCATCTCCAGCTTTTACTTTATATAAGTTGATAAAAGCATCTGTATAATCAGAAACTCTATGGCCTGCTACTGCAAAATTACCTTTCTCACCAGGAGCAGCAGAATCATTAAAATGGCCTAAGAAATATTTAAGAACATCATCTGAAATTCCTTCAACTAATGCTTGAGATAACTTTATACTTGGTATTTCTATTATTGCTATAGGAGTATATCCATTAATATCTTCTAGATTAACTTCTTCTTTACTTGTTAAAGACCCTTCACTTATACTACTTTCAAACATCTCAATAACAGCTTTTTGTTTTCTAATTGTTTCTACTTTTTTATAGACTACAGTTCCTATTATAATTAAACCCACAGCTATAAGTAACAATCCAATACCCCTTCTAAACTTGTCCACTTTTCCATCACCTATAATTAATTATTAAATAAGTTCATATTTTCTTTTTTATACATATATTATAGCATAAAGTATTTTAAATATATTATTTGAAATCAATAATATTGTAGATTGGGTGGTTTAACATGCATCTCCAAAAAAATAATGTTGTCTATGTAGACTTCCTATTTAGAAGAAAAAAAATAAAATCAAAATATATGATTTTATTATACTCATTGTATACAAAAATAAGAAAAGCGTTTCTAAAGTCCTCTTTAAGAAAGCTATATCATAAATCAAATATATCTACTAAAAAACAAAGTTCAAGCTACTAAGAAGAAACCTTCTGTTTTCATTTAAATTTTTTATCTTATTTGTGGTAAAATATATTTATATTTTTATCGAGGTGATTTTAATGAGAATAGGAATGGGCTATGATGTTCATAAATTAGTAGAAAATAGAGATTTAATATTAGGTGGAGTAAAAATTCCTTACGAATTAGGTTTATTAGGACATTCAGACGCTGATGTTTTATTACATGCAATAATGGATTCATTACTTGGAGCTTCTGCTCTTGGAGATATAGGAAAGCACTTTCCAGACACTGATCCAAAGTATAAAGGAATTTCTAGTATACATTTATTAAAAGAAGTTGGGAAACTTTTAAAAGATAATGGTTTTGAAATAAACAATATAGATTCAACTATAATAGCTCAAAAACCAAAGATGGCTCCTCATATACAAGATATGAGAAAAAATATAGCTAATGCCTTAAATATAAATATAGATCAAATAAACGTTAAAGCTACAACAGAAGAAGGCCTTGGTTTTACAGGTGAAGGAAAAGGAATATCTTCACAAAGTATTTGTTTACTAATTAAAAATTAGAAATAGCAAACGGTAAAAAATACTCAAAAAACTTAGATTTAAAAATTAAAAATAGATAATATACTTATAAAATTAATAAGTATATTATCTATTTTTTTATTTTCTCTGACTAAATTGTAAAATCGTTTTTTATTTTAAGTTCTTATCTTCTATTTTTAATTTGCTATTATTTCTGTGGTGCCAGAATATCGCTATAACAGCACATACCCCCATTAAATATGGATAAAATAAATACTTCATAATTGCAAATGGTGATATCGCTGCAAGTCCTGCTGCTGAAATTAATTGTGCTCCATATGGAATTATACCTTGGAATACACAAGAAAACATGTCCATTATTCCTGCAACTCTTTTTGGTTCAAGTCCAACCTCATCTGATATATTCTTTGCTATAGGTCCAACTGTAACTATAGCTATTGTATTATTTGCAGTACAAACATCAACAAGACTTACTAATGTTGCTATTCCTAATTCAGCATTTCTTTTATTCTTAAATCCTTTTAATCCCTTATTTAGTATATAATCTATTCCACCATTATGTTTTATTAATGATATTGTTCCAGATATTAATAGAGAAATTATTATAAGTTCCCCCATCCCCATAACGCCTGTAGCTATAGATTGAGATAATGACATTATATCAAAAGCACCAAAATATATTCCAATTCCACCTGCTATTATAGTTCCACCTAAAAGAACTAATATTACATTTAAGCCCAATAAAGATGAAACAATTACAGCTATATACGGTAATATTTTAACTAAACTATATTCTAAAGATTCTACTTGTGTAATTCCAGCATTTCTTGTTAAGAACGCTAATAATATTGCTGTAATAATAGCTGCTGGTAAAACTATTTTAAAGTTCATTTTAAACTTATCTTTCATTTCGCATCCTTGTGTTCTAGTTGCAGCTATAGTTGTATCTGAAATAATTGAAAGATTATCACCAAACATTGCCCCACTTACTACTGCTCCTACTGCTAAAGCTACTACTACCCCTGTTTTATCTGCTACTCCAACTGCTATTGGAACTAATGCAACTATTGTTCCCATTGATGTACCTACAGATAATGCTATAAAACATGCTATTATAAATAATCCTGCTATTAAAAGATTGCTTGGTAATATTGATAATCCTAAATTAACTGTAGAATCAACAGCTCCCATATCTTTTGCTACCTGAGCAAATGCCCCAGCTAAAACAAATATTAATATCATTAATATTACATTACTATCACCTCCCCCCTTACAAAAAATTTCTATCTTATCTGTTAAAGATTCTTTACCTCTCATAAATATTGCTGTAAACGCTGCTGCCGAAAATGGTATTATAACTGATACCGCATACATATCTCCAGCTATTACAGATAACCCCACATAAACAATTAAAAAAACTAATAATGGTAATAAAGCACTTAAACTTCCCTTTTTCTGCATTCTCTCTTCTCCTTTTTCTTTGCATTTGTTAAAAAATGTATTTATCCTACATACTTCTAGATTATAGTTTATTATCTTAGAATAAAAAAAGCTCCAGTAATAGATACTGAAGCTCTGTACACTTAATATTTATACTTCTTATCTATCAGGATTTAGCACCACGTCATTAGTTAAAATTCAACACTTAAAAGTTATTATAAATAACCTTTAACTAAAAAATAACACTAACTATTAAGTAATTAATAATCAATAGCTAATAATATAGTAAAATAACTCTTTACTATACAGTATTAATTCTTAACTACCTAAACAGGTTGCCGGGCTTCACAGGGCCAGTCCCTCCACCACTCTTGATAAGGTATTCTTTTTTATAATTATACTAACAAATTAAGACAAGTTATGTCAACAAATTTGTTCTTGTATATATAATAAAAAAAGATGGAACATACTCCATCTTTTTTATTAAGCTTGGTGCGCCATCACGGGTTCGAACCGGGGACACCCTGATTAAGAGTCAGGTGCTCTACCAACTGAGCTAATAGCGCATATTAATTTTAAAAAATTATAATGGAGCGGGTAGTGGGAATCGAACCCACCTTTCCAGCTTGGAAGGCTGGAGTATTACCGATATACGATACCCGCATAAACAATATTTATCTTTTTCATTTTTAATTTTATCACTTGAAAATTTAGTTGTCAATAATTACTATACTTTTTTCTATGATTAATCTTCTCTGTAACCATTACTTTTCTTATGTATTATTTATTTCAAAGTTATCACCTTATAATTAATAACTTAATATAATATAGTATAAAATTTCTTTTATTTTCATTGATATAATTAATTTTTATTAATATCTCATTCTCTCAATTAATATATTATATTATAAATATACAATAGTAACATTTGAAACAAATTAATATTGATAATATAATATATATATTAAATTAAAAGGGGGCAAAGGTTTGTACAAATGTGAAGTTTGTGGTGAAATAGCTGATATTCATCATATAGTATTTAGAAGTCAAGGCGGTTTTGATATAGAAATAAATTATAAATACTTGTGTCCTGAACACCATCGTGGTAATGACGGTCCTCACCATAACCGTTTTATTGATCTAAAGTATAAACTTGAGTTACAAGAGAAATTATATTATTGCCTTCCAAAAGATTATTACTGGCCTAAAGAACTAACTGAAATACTTGGAATTCATAATGGTTCACTAAAAAGATTATTGAAAGACTTAAAAATTCATAAGGAAGGATATAGCAAGAAAGATATAATATTTAAGCTTATGGGAAACACTTTATACTCTTCTGAAATGATAGATGAACTTGCATTAGATTTATTAATAAATGAAATATAAGAAACTGCATTATTAGCAGTTTCTTTTTTTATTTATATATCCATAAGTAAATACCTATATTTTTAATAAAATATACGTATTTTACTAATCAAAAATTTAAACTTATACTATTATAGGACTTTGTTAAAAGTATCAATAACAAGAAGGAGAATCTATTAATGGAAGGTTTAAGAAATAAAAGAAATTGGAAAGTACTCTGGCAATTATTCAAATCTACATTCATTCTTAGCGCCTTTACTTTTGGTGGTGGATTTGTAATTGTATCTCTTATGAAGAAAAAATTCGTTGAAGAATTAGGATGGCTAGATGAAAGTGAAATGCTTGATATAACAGCTATAGCTCAATCATCTCCAGGTCCTATTCCAATAAATGCATCTGTTATTTTAGGATACAGAATGCAAGGAATTCTTGGATCAATTGTTGCAGTTGTAGGAACATCTATACCTCCTATCGCTATTATCTCTGTTATATCTTCATTCTACGTTAAATTTAGAGAAAGCCAAATTATAGGAACTGCATTAATGGTAATGAGAGCTGGTGTTGCTGCCGTTATATGTGATGTTGTTATAAATTTAGCTAAAAATGTAATAAAAACAGGTCAAGTTTTATACATTGCTCTAATGATAATAGCATTTATTATGACTTATGTATTAGGTATAAGTGCGATAACAGTAATTTTACTGTGTATTCTTGTTGGTATCGTAAATCTTATATTAGATATAAAAAATTCTAAGAAGAAAGCAAATTTGGAGGTATAATATGCTAGGACTATTATTTTTAAGCTTTATTCAAGTAGGATTATTTAGTGTTGGTGGTGGATATGCTGCTATACCTCTAATACAAAATCAAATAGTAAATATACATGGACTTATGACTCTTCCAGAGTTTGCTGACTTAATTACTATTGCCGAAATGACACCAGGTCCTATATCTATTAATTCAGCGACATTTGTAGGAACTCGATTAGCTGGTTTACCTGGTGCTCTTATTTGTACTTTAGGATGTATAATTCCTTCATTTATTATTTGTCTTATACTAGCTCACTACTATTATAAATATCGTAATTTCGGTGGTGTACAAACTATATTGGCTAGTCTTCGACCTGCAGTAGTTGCTCTTATAAGTTCAGCAGGATTATCTATTTTAACACTTGCTATTTTCCAAGCTGAAAAGCAAGATATAGTATTATCAAATTTTAGACCTATAGAATTTTTATTATTCGTAGGAGGACTTTTTGCTATCAGAAAATTTAAAGTTAATCCTATATTAATTATTTTTGGTTCAGGATTAATAGGAACAATAGCTTATATGGCATTTTAAAAATCTTATTTTAAGTATTGTATACTTTCTATCAATCTTTTTAAATGGTTTGATATAAACTTATCCTTATGGTACACTACACATATTTCTCTCGAAATATCTATATTTTTTATTGGAATTATATGTAGTGTACCATCTTTAATTTCATCTTGTATTATCAATGTAGATAATATTCCTAACCCTTGCCCCCCAATAACTGCATTTTTTATAGCTTCTGTATTTGTGCTATTCCATTTTTCATTTACAGCTATATTATTTTCTTCTAGTATTGAGTCAAATATCTCTCTAGCTCCGCTTCCCTTTTCTCTAAAAATCATATCTTGACCTGAAAGTTCCTCAATATTTATTTCATCTTTATAATAAAAGTTATGTTTTTTTCCTGATACTAAAACTAGTTTATCACTACATATAGGAATTCTTACAAGATCTTTATTATTAACTATCCCCTCTACTATTCCTATATCTAAATTACTATGCAATAACATACTCTCAATAACATTAGTATTATTTACAATTATTTTTGTAGATATATCTTTATTTTCTTCTTCAAATTTACTTATAATATCATTTAATATACAAGTTCCTACAGTGACAGTTGATCCGATCTTCAAGCATATGTTTTGCCCTGAATTTTTTAAATCTGCCTCCATTTCATCAAAAGAACTAACAATATGTCTAGCATATCTTAATAATAATTCTCCACTTTCTGTTATGTAAAGTTTCTTTGAAAGTCTCTCAAATAGCTTAACTCCGTAATAATCTTCTATTTCTCTAATAGCTTGACTAACAGATGGTTGTGATATAAAAAGTCTTTCTGCTGCTTCACTCATTTTTCCACAATCAGCAACAGTTATAAAAATTTTTAAATGTCTTATATTCATATACCATACCTTCTCTCGTAATATGAATTGATTATACTACAAAAATAAAAAATAACTAATACTATATCTAAATAATATTAGTTATTCTTGGAGCGGAAAACGGGATTCGAACCCGCAACCTTCACCTTGGGAAGGTGACACTCTACCGTTGAGTCACTTCCGCAAATATTTATTAATTTCTTGCTAACTTATTTTCTTGTTATATCTATATTAAAAGTTCACTATTTTTATAACTATTTTATAAAATAAAAAACCTCCGATATAAATCGAAGGTTTAAATGGTGCAGATGAAGGGAGTCGAACCCCCACGCCAAAGGCGCTAGATCCTAAGTCTAGTGCGTCTGCCAATTTCGCCACATCTGCTTACTATATTATTAATTATACACCTTATTCCATATATTACAATATATTTTAGAAATATTTATAAAATATATTTACTTTGCTCACATTCAGAGTTTTAAATTCATTATTAAATCATCCGAATTATTGACATTTCTTATGTAGATATTTATAATATTTTCTATAAATATATAAAAACGTTGAAGAGACGAGTAAACTACCACTTCATTTCCAGAGAGAAAATACATCAGCTGTAAGTATTTTTATTTGAAACTAGTTGAAAACCAGCTCTGAGTGACTCTAATAAAGTCCGTTTACATCACGTTACGATGATATTTAAGTGGCCTAAATTTTAGGCAATTAAGGGTGGAACCGCGGGAAGAATTATATGCTCTCGTCCCTTTTCTATACTAAATTTGTATAAGAAAAGTGACGTAGAGCTTTTTTTATACAGCAAAATGAAAGGAGATATATAAAATGATTAAAATTACTTTAAAAGATGGATCTATTAAAGAAGTTGAAAATGGATCATCAGTTTTAGATGTTGCTAAATCTATTAGCGAAGGATTAGCAAGAAATGCTCAATGTGGACTTGTTAACGGAGAGGTTGTTGATTTAAGAACTCAATTAAATGAAGATTGTGAATTAGCTATATGTACTTTTGATTCTCAAGAAGGAAAGGATACAGTAAGACACAGTATCTCTCACGTATTAGCTGCAGCTGTTAAAAGATTATTCCCTGAAGCAAAACTTGCTATAGGACCTTCAATAGCTAATGGATTCTATTATGATTTTGATGTAGAAAAAGCTTTCACTGCAGACGATTTAGTAAAAATCGAAGCTGAAATGAAAAAAATAATAAAGGAAAATCCTCAAATAGAAAGATTTGAACTTCCTAGAAATGAAGCTTTAGAACTTATGAAGGATGAACCTTATAAAGTTGAATTAATAAATGAACTTCCAGAAGATGAAGTTATTTCATTCTACAAAATGGGTGATTTTACAGACCTTTGTGCTGGTCCTCACGTAATGTCATTAAAGAATATTAAAGCTATAAAACTTATAAGAAGTGCTGGTGCTTACTGGAAAGGTGACGAAAAGAATAAGATGCTTTCTAGAATATACGGAACAGCATTCTTAAAGAACGCTGATTTAGAGGCTCACTTAGCAGCTTTAGAAGAAGCTAAAAAGAGAGATCATAATAAATTAGGTAGAGAACTAGGAATATTTACTACTGATGAAAAAGTAGGTCAAGGACTTCCACTATTCATGCCTAAGGGAGCTAAATTATTCCAAACTCTTCAAAGATGGATTGAAGATGAAGAAGAAAAAAGAGGTTATGTTTTAACTAAAACTCCATTTATGTCTAAAAATGATTTATTTGTTGCTTCTGGTCACTGGAGTCACTATAAAGATGGTATGTTTGTATTAGGTGATGAAGAAAAAGATACAGAAGTTATGGCTTTAAGACCAATGACTTGTCCATTCCAATTCACTGTTTATAATGCAGAACAACATAGCTATAGAGATCTTCCAATAAGATATGCTGAGACTTCTACTCTATTCAGAAAAGAAGCTTCTGGAGAAATGCATGGTCTTACTAGAGTTAGACAATTCACACTTTCAGAAGGACATATAATTTGTACTCCTGAACAAGTTGAATCGGAATTTAGAGAAGTTATAGACTTAATAAACTATGTTATGGAAACTCTAGGAATTGCAGAAGATATAACTTATAGATTCTCTAAGTGGGATCCAACTAATACTGAAAAATATATAAATAACCCAGAAGCTTGGGAAGCTACTCAAAACCAAATGAGAACTATATTAAATCACTTAAATATAGATTATGTTGAAGCTGAAGGTGAAGCTGCATTCTACGGACCAAAGCTTGATATTCAATCTAAGAACGTTCATGGAAAAGAAGATACTATAATAACAGTTCAAATAGACTTTGCTCTAGGTGAAAGATTAGGTATGTCTTACATAGATAAAGATGGTGAAAAGAAAATACCATTTGTTATTCATAGATCTTCAATCGGATGTTATGAAAGAACTATTGCAACTTTAATAGAAAAATATGCTGGTGCATTCCCAACATGGATGGCTCCAGTTCAAGTAAAAGTTCTTCCACTTTCAGATAAATATGCTGATTATGCTGATAGCGTAGTTAGAACTTTAAGAAACAATGGTGTTAGAGTTGAAGTTGACCACAGAACTGAAAAGATTGGTTATAAAATAAGAGAAGCTAGACTTGAAAGAGTTCCTTATATCCTAGTTGTTGGAGAAAAGGAAGCTGCAAACAATGAAGTTGCAGTAAGAAGTAGAAAGAACGATGATGAAGGTGCAATTGCATTAGATTCATTCGTTGAAAGAATTAAAACTGAAATTGCTAACAAAGAAAGATAAAAATTTAGAGGCTGATTTTCAGCCTCTTTTCTATTTCTAAATTGTATTTTCTATATAAATCATTTCTTTATCAGTAAATATATAATTTACTTTAATATCATGCTCTTCTGCTTTTATATAATTCACCATCTGAAAATTATATGCCAATGCTACCTTAACTACATCATAATTTAAATTTGAAATATATTTATCGTAATATCCCCCACCATATCCGATTCTATTACCATCACTATCAAATGCTATTCCAGGCATTATTATGATATCAAATTTTTCTTCAGTATTATTTTTATCCACAATATTAGGTTCTAAAATACCATACTTATTAACACTTAGTTCATTTAAACTGTGAATTTCTACTGACTTCATAGTTTTATCTTCTATATTAATCTTAGGCACATAAACTGATTTATTATTATCTATTGAATTTTTAATTATATCTATTGTATCTACTTCATTATTATAGCTTACATATATAAAAATCTTGTTGGCATTTATATATAGATCATTTTCTATTACTGATTCATATATTATCCTATCTAACCTCTTCTTTTCTTCTTTTTTTAAATTATGTCTTAAGTCTAATACCTTTTTTCTAATGATGTTTTTATACATTTTCAATTCCTTTATTATTCTTTATTGTCCTAAAAGATTTGATAAAAATAATTAGTCCTATTATAGGAATTACTATAAACAAAATTATTGTCCATAATCTTGATTCTGGATATACTACAAAATTAACTAAAAAATTATTAGCAAAGTGCATACCCATACAAACATAAATTGATCTTGTATAATAGTAGGCTAGTCCAATAATTACACCTAGAAGAAATGCATTTATTCCTTGTGGTAAATTCATATGAGCTATACCAAATATAAGCGCTGAATATATTATTGCTTTTTTATAACTATACTTTTTTAATAATCCATTTAACAATATTCCTCTATATAATATCTCTTCAAAGAACGGAGCCATAATGCAGCTTGAAATAAATATAAAAATATATGATGTATTCAAAAGATATTCTTCTAAATATTCATATAGCCCCTCATTTAGAGTTGGCAATGAATATAATAGAAAATCAAATACTCCATAGGTAATACATATATATCCAACTATCATACCTACTCCAGCTAAGTACTTTTTCTTAGAGATTTTTTCATCATATAATACATTTCCATTAGTTTTAAAACTTCTATTAATTAACACTATAATAACTAACATAATTCCATATTGATAAATAAAATCTGTTATAGTTGTTAATAAATTTTCACTCCAGCTATTCATAAAGAACATATCTCTATAAAACTCTACGAATATACTTATAGGAGTATATACAAAACTATAAGTTATATCAAAAATAAATGATAGTATTATAGCCTTCCAAAAAGTAATAGGTTTAATTTCTAGACTTCCTTCGTTTAAGTTTTTAATATAATTTAATTTCATTATTCACCCTTTAAATTGTTATTATTATACAATTAATTATACACACAATACTGTAGCTTCGCCACATTAAAAATTGCTACGCTAAATGAAAATATACTTTGTATAATGCAAATTGTCTACGACAAGTGAAAACCTCCACTTTGTCGTAAAACAATAATCCTCTTTTATTTAGGTCAAACTTAAAGTTTTGGTACAAAGCTATTACATTCAGTTTCTCCAGTTGTACATGCATTCATGCCAGCAATATGTATTGCTTCTGCTGCACACATACGATTCTCATTATATGTACAATTTTCAGCTTCACATTGAACATTTAAGCTTCCATGAGGTGCTTCAAAATTACTTGTGAAAGCTCCATGCTTTTCTTCAAAACTATCACAACATGTTGCTGAGGCCGAAGATGCTTCAGACCCTCCTACTGTTATTCCTTCTTTACAACAGCATGCAGAATTATTATGTATACAACTTTCTACATTACAAATTAAATTGGTCATATTATACCTCCTAAAAATACATATGAGTCTTATTTATATTTTTAGAAATATTGATTCTTTTATTCACATCTATAATTTTATTGTCGATTTTATTGTATTTATATAACTTTTTATATAAAGGTTACTTTCTTTTTTACTTATATTAGATTAAAATTATTATTAATAGTAAATATATAAAATATATAGTTTAACCGTTGAAATTTGATTAAATAATAAGTTGTATTTATAATATTTATTAACTTTTAATTTCAAAATAAACTAAAATATGATAATAGGAGAGGTAATACTATGTCAAATGAAATTAATTCTTCTAATTTTATAAGAAATATAATTGTAGAAGACCTTAATAGTGGAAAGCATAAAGAAATAATAACTCGTTTCCCACCAGAACCAAATGGTTATCTTCATATAGGTCATGCTAAATCAATACTTTTAAACTTTGGATTAGCTGAAGAATTTAAAGGTAAAACTCACTTAAGATTTGATGACACTAATCCAGTTAAAGAAGATACTGAATATGTTGAATCAATAAAAGAAGATGTTAAATGGCTTGGTGGAAACTGGGATGCTCTTTACTTTGCATCTGATTACTTTGAAGAAATGTATAACAGAGCTGTTTTATTAATAAAAAAAGGATTAGCTTACGTTTGTGATTTAACACCTGAAGAAGCTAAAGAATATAGAGGAACATTAACTGAACCTGGTAAAGAAAGTCCATATAGAAGTAGATCAGTTGAAGAAAACCTTGATTTATTCGAAAGAATGAGAAAAGGTGAATTTAAAGATGGAGAAAAAGTTTTAAGAGCTAAAATAGATATGGCTTCTCCTAATATGAACATGAGAGATCCTATAATTTATAGAATAGCTCACGCTACTCATCATAATACAGGCGATAAGTGGTGTATCTATCCAATGTATGACTTTGCTCATCCATTAGAAGATGCTATTGAATCTGTAACTCACTCTATTTGTACTTTAGAGTTTGAAGATCATAGACCTCTTTATGATTGGGTTGTTAAGGAATGTGAAATGGAGTCAATTCCAAGACAAATAGAATTTGCTAGATTAAACATGACTAATACTGTTATGAGTAAGAGAAAGCTTAAACAATTAGTTGATGAAGGTGTTGTTGATGGATGGGATGATCCAAGAATGCCTACTATATCAGGTCTTAGAAGAAGAGGATGTACGCCAGAAGCATTAAGAAATTTCTGCTCTGCCATAGGTGTTGCTAAAGCTAACTCAATAGTAGATTCTCAAATGTTAGACTATTTCATAAGAGAAGATTTACAAATGAAAGCTCCACTTGCAATGGCTGTTTTAAGACCTTTAAAATTAGTTATAACTAACTATCCTGAAGATCAAACAGAAATGTTAGAAATAGAAAATAACGCTAAAGATGAATCTTTCGGTAAGAGATTAGTTCCATTCTCTAGAGAGCTATATATCGAAAGAGAAGATTTTATGGAAGAACCGGTTAAAAAGTACTTTAGATTATTCCCTGGTAACGAAGTTAGATTAAAAGGTGCTTATTTTGTAAAATGTACTGATGTAATAAAAGATGAAAATGGTGAAGTTATCGAAGTTCACTGTACTTATGATCCAGAAACTAAAAGTGGTTCAGGATTCACTGGAAGAAAGGTTAAAGCTACTATACATTGGGTAGATGCTAAAACTGCAAAACCTGCTGAATTTAGATTATATGAGCCATTAATATTAGATGATCAAGAAGGAAATGAAGGTAAACACTTCTTAGAACAAATAAATCCTAACTCAATGGAAATTTTACAAGGATTTATTGAACCAGTAGCTGTAGAAAATGCAAGTCCACTAGATAAGTTCCAAATGGTTAGAAACGGATTCTTTACAGTAGATTCTAAATATACTACATCTGAAAAATTAGTGTTTAATAGAATCGTACCTTTAAAATCATCATTTAAATTATAAAAAGAAGTGGCCACTGGCCACCTCTTTTTTTGTATGAATATAAATTATGAAAATTATATTGAAATTAATTAATTTCTCAAAGATTCATTTTATACCCATCTCCGTTGACTACCTCATCTTAGTAAGGTGAAATGATTGAATTAGTAGAAGTAAGGTAACGGGTTATTACCAACTTCTGAGTCGCCAAATCTATTTTGTAGATGTCCATTTATTATCTGTAGCAGTTTTTTCTTCTTTATGACTCCTACAACTTTGACAACTATTTAAACTTGATGTAGGTTTTGATGCCCATGCGTTATTTGTAGCTGTTTTACAATAATTATGCATTAGAAATCTCCTCCTTCATTAAGTTTCATTAATAGTATGTTCTTTAAGTTCATCTTAATACATGGAAATTATTTATAAAGTTATGTATTAAAATTTAATACATTTATATTTTATATAGTTTTATATTTATTTAAGCATTACCATTGATTATTAGTTGCTGTTTTCTCTTGTTTTTTATTACATTTACAATTATCATAAATACTTGATTGTACACTAGCTGGTGATGCCCACTGATTGTTGCCTGCTGATTTTTGCGCCTTATTACATCCACAATTTGCATTTTTACTCATATACAAAGCACCTCTTTAAAATATATTTAGCCCTGATACAGCCAAGTCTAATACTTAGTTCTACCACCGCTACAATAATAGTTTGTACATTATTCTCTTCGTAATACCTTGTATTAATTGTTTAAAATAGCATTGTAATGTTCTCTTCCAATAATATTAAATTTGTACCATTATAAAATTATATAAATAAAAAATAAGAACTCTCTAACTAAGTAGAGAATTCTTATATCTTATAAATATCTAATATATTATAAACTTAAAAATCTTTCAAATCTTTCTCTTACCTTTTCTTCACCCATAATTTGCATTATAGTATAAAGGTCTGGAGTATTAGTTCTGTGTGATAATGCACTTCTTACTGCTCCAGCAACATCTGAAATCATTCCTTTAAAAGCATCTGGATTAGCTTTGTACTCTTTTCTATTTGCGCAATATCCAAGCTCTGCTCCTATTACTTTTAACTCTTCAAACCAAGCTTCTTGGCTTCCTATATTAAAAGTAAATCTCTTAGCATATTCTTCGATTATAGCTTTAGCATTTTCTAATGATAAAGTCTTTGGAAGTTCTACTTGTTCTGCTGTCTCATTGTAGAATAATTCATCAAAGAAATAGAATATTTTGTCTTTAACTTCATCCCATTTAGCAAAATCTTTTCTTGGCTTTGGACCTTCTTTATCTATATTAAATACTTCTTTTGCCATAGCTTCATTTGAAGTTACTAGGTCATACATTTCTTTATCAAATTCTTTAGCCCATGCTGTATATTGAGCATATACTTCGTTTGCTGGCATTCTAGCTATAACATCTTTAGAAACGTCATTTAATTTAACTAAATCAAATAATGCTCCACTCTTGCTCATTTTCTCTAATTGAACATTAAATTCGTGATAATCAGCAGTTGGATTTTCAGCTCTCCATTCTTCATATGTTGAATTTACGATATTTAATAAGTATTCAATAACACATACTGTTGGATATCCTACTTCTTTATAATAAGAAACTGCAGCTTCAGCATCTTTTCTCTTAGAAAGTTTTCTCTTAGATCCACCTTCTTGTTTCATTATTGTTGGAATATGAGCATAATTTGGTCTTTCGAATCCTAAAACATCAAATAATTGAACATGTATTGGAAGTGATGATAACCATTCTTCTCCTCTTATAACATGAGTTGTTCTCATTAAATAATCATCTATTGCGTGAGCAAAGTGATATGTTGGAAGTCCATCACCTTTAATTATAACAACATCTTGATTGTTTTCTGGGAAAGAAATATCACCTTTAATTAAATCATGGAACTCAACTCTATTTTCAATATTTCCTGGTGATTTTAATCTTAAAATATAGCTTTCTCCGTTATTAATTCTTTCTATAGCTTCTTCTTCAGTTATATTTCTGAATTTAGCATATTCTCCATAGTATCCTGGAGTTATCTTATTAGCTACTTGTCTTTCTCTTAATTCAGCTAATTCTTCTGGAGTACAGAAACATGGATAAGCTAATCCTTTTAATAGTAAATCTTTAGCAAAAGTTTTATATATTTCAGCTCTTTCACTTTGTCTATATGGACCATATTCACCTTTTGAAGTATCTTGCCCAGTCATTCCTTCACTGAAGTCCATACCAAAATTATGCATTGTAGCAATTGTATCTTCAATAGCTCCTTCAACTTCTCTCTTTTGGTCTGTATCTTCTATTCTTAAGAAAAATACTCCTTCAGTTTGACTTGCTAATCTTTCATTTATTAAAGCTGCAAATACTCCTCCAATATGTTGAAACCCTGTTGGAGATGGTGCATATCTACATACTACAGCACCTTCTTTTAAATTTCTTTTAGGATACTTTTCAATATAATATTGAGGTGTCTTATCAATATTAGGGAATATTAATTCTGCTAATTTTTCAAATGCCATTTTGTTCTCTCCTCTTTCTACAATTAATAGTTAAGATTTAAAAATTAAGACTTTATGATAAAGCTCATATAGAGTTCTTTATTTTTAATATATATTGTTTTATATTATTTCTTAATTTTTATATTTTAAAATAAAAAAGTCTTTCGTCCTAAAAAATTCTTTAGGACGAAAGACATATCTTCCGCGTTACCACCTAAATTGGTTATTACTAACCCACTTAATTGAAAATATAGCTCCAAAGCTTCCTTCAGCATTATTAAATATCAGGTTCTCACCAGCCCTAACTCTCTTTGATTTAATTAAGTGCTTACTCTTCTTTTTCATCGCTTTATATAAAATTATCTCTTTGGTATATTATTCACATATACCAGATTAATTATACAATTATGCATTTTTATTGTAAAGAGTAAATCAGTTACAAATTAAAAATGACAAATGATAAATTATTTTTTAAATTATAAAGTAAATAATAAACAATACAGCTAATCCATACATTACCGGATGTACTTCCTTATATTTTTTCTTTGCTAACATAAGTATTACATATGTCAAGAATCCAAATGCAATTCCTTCCCCTATACTGTATGTTAAAGGCATTAATATTATAGTCAAAAATGATGATATTGCTATTTCACTCTTGTTCCATTCAACATCTGCTACAGACATAAACATCAATGATCCTACTATTATTAAAGCAGGTGCTGTAACTTGAGTGGTTATTACCGATAACAATGGTGAAAAGAATAAAGATATTAAGAACATTACTCCAACAACTACACTTGAAAATCCAGTTTTAGCCCCAACTGCTATTCCTGACAAAGATTCTGAATAAGATGTTGTATTAGTTGTTCCTAAAACAGCTCCCACGCAAGTAGCCACGGAATCTGCCAATAATGCTTTTGAACCACCTTCTACAGAACCATCTTTCTTAATTAAACCTATTTTTGAACCTACTGCTACAATTGTTCCAGCAGTATCAAAAAAGTCCATAAATAAGAATGTGAATATAACCATAATCATTTGTGGATTAAAGATATTACCTAAATTCTTAACTGCTACTCCAAAAGTAGGCGCTATTGATGGTGGTATAGAAATTATTGCTTTTGGTACATCTACTAATCCAAATATCATACCAACACATACTGTTACAACCAATCCAATAAATATAGCTATTTTATTTCCTCTCACCATTAACACTGCCATAACTATTAACCCAAATATCGCCAACAATACTGATGGTTCAGTTAAATTTCCTAATGCTACAAATGTTGCTGGATCTGCTACTACTATTCCAGCATTTTTAAATCCAATAAAAGCTATAAAAAGTCCAATTCCTGCACTTACTGCATATTTAAGATTATTAGGAATTGCCTTAATTACTGTTTCTCTAAATCCTGTTATAGATAAAATTATAAAGATTATTCCTGATGCCAAAACTCCTGCCATAGCAGTTTGCCATGGAATATTCATACCTAAACATACACTAAACGTAAAAAATGCGTTTAATCCCATACCTGGTGCTAAAGCCATTGGAAATTTTGCATATATTCCCATAATCAATGTTCCTATGGCTCCTGCTAATGCTGTAGCTACAAATACTGCCTCTTTAGGCATTCCAGTATTAGATAACACTTCTGGAATTACAAATAACGTATAAGCCATTGTTAAAAAAGTTGTTAATCCACCGATTAACTCTGTTTTAAAATTAGTTCCTTTTTCTTTAAATTGAAAATAATTAGAAATGAAATTCATCTTTTGTTCCCCCTTATGCCTTTGTAATCAAAGCATCTATCGTATAAGGGATAATAGATATGTAAATAGATACACATATATGTATATCGACATATCGTAGTCAAATCATTTAAGGCGATTTGGTAGAAACTGTTGGACCATATTACCAACTTTATACGATAAAAGTGATTACTTTTAATATGAAGCACGCTACTAATATAATTCGTAAGCGCAAAATAATTTCTCTAAATCAACGTGTACCTTTATTAAGTATAGATTTAGGATTTCATATATTGTATTTATACTAAACTACTTTTAATTTCTTGTCCACTTTTAAAAATTGTAAATATTTTTTGTCTTAAAAATTTAATTAAATAAAAAAATGCTATCAAATAACATGATAGCATCTTACAAATATGTTAACTTATTAATTATTTAGCTTGATCTAGAGCATCTTGAACTGCGTCTAAGTAACCTTTAACTTTTATTGTAACTCCTGATACTGCATCAGTGTTTCCTTCGTCATTTGTTAAAGTTACTTTGCTTAAATCAAAGTCGTTAGCTACGATGAACTCTTCTAATAAGTCAGCTTGTTCGTGCCATTTCTTTCCTGGTTCATTTTTCATATCATAAGCACCTGATTTAGAAGCTTCTGATTTCATTGATCCATCAGCTTGTTTAACATCAATGTCTACTGCTACTGCTTTACCATTTTCAAATTGAACAGTTGCCATAGTTACATTTCCTTTTGAATCTTCTATTTTTCCAACTTTTTCTCCTGTAAATCCTTTAGATCCACATCCTGTTAATGCCATAGCTGCTAATAATGTAACTGCGATTACTTTCTTTTTCATAAATATTATCCCCCTAAAAAATAATTTTATTAATCGTTATCATGATAAGATTGTACAACAAATTTGTTATTTTTTCAACACGATTGTTAAAATTAACACAACTTTACCTGCTTATCAATTATCGGTTATTTTTTTACCACTTTATTATTTGTATGACTATTTTTTTATCATTTTATCATTTTTCTTTAAATTTCACCCAATTCTTTTTTACTAAATTAAAAAATCTTATTCGCTAGTCTTATGTTTTTTCTATACTTCTAATGTTATTTATAAAATTGATTTAACTATAATTTACTTGAAAAATAAAAAGACCACTTGTGTGGTCTTTAATTTTATATTTTGCTTAGTATTAAGTTAGCAAGATCATGGGCCATTTTATCGATTTCTTCTTGATTTTCACCTTCAAGCATAACTCTTATTAGAGGTTCAGTTCCTGATGCTCTTATTAACACTCTACCTTTTCCATTAAGCTTAGCTTCAATTTCCTTAATAGAGTTTATTATTTCTTCATCTTCTAAGTATATATTCTTCTTATCATTAGTAACTCTAGCATTTACTAATACTTGAGGTAGCTCTTTCATTATTCCAGCTAATTCACTTAAAGTTTTTCCTGTATGCTTTTTAATAGATGCAACTTGAAGTGCTGTTAATAATCCATCTCCAGTTGTATTATGTTCTAAGAATATTATATGTCCTGATTGTTCTCCCCCTAAAACATATCCATTCTTAAGCATTTCTTCTAATACGTATCTATCTCCAACTTTAGTCTTAATAGTCTTTATATTTTCTTTCTTACAAGCTATATCTAGACCAAGGTTACTCATCACAGTTACTACTAAAGTATCATCCTTTAACTTTCCTTCGTCTTTTAAGTGCTTAGCACATAAAGTTAAGATATAATCTCCATGAATTAAATTTCCTTTTTCATCAACAGCCATACATCTATCTGCATCACCATCAAAAGCAAATCCTAAATCACAATTCTTTCTTACAACATAATCCATTAATTCTTCTGGATGAGTTGATCCACAAGCATCATTAATATTTTCTCCATCTGGATTATCATTGATTACTCTAACTACTGCACCTAACTCTCTAAATGCCTTAACTGCTGCTTCGTAAGCTGCTCCATTAGCACAATCTAATCCAACTCTTACTCCTTTTAAATCACCTGTAATAGTTGACTTAACAAAATCTATATATTCATCTAACGCTCTTGGTTCAGTACTACATCTACCTATAGCTCCTCCTATTGGTGATGGAACCTCTGCGAAGTTACTTTCTATAACTCTTTGTATTTCATCTTCTATACTATCATCTAATTTATATCCTCTATTATCAAAGAACTTTATTCCATTATCTTGAACTGGATTATGAGATGCTGAAATCATTACTCCTGCATCAGCATTATATTTTCTTGTTAAATAAGCTACTGCTGGTGTTGGTACAACTCCTAACAATACAGCCTCTGCTCCTACTGAAAGTATCCCTGCAACTAAAGCTGCTTCTAACATATCACCTGATATTCTTGTATCCTTAGCTACTAGTATCTTTGGTTTATGTGTACCTTCTGTTAAAACATAAGCTCCAGCTCTTCCTAAACTATAAGCAATATCTGCAGTTAATTCAGTGTTTGCTACACCTCTTACTCCATCAGTTCCAAACATTCTACTCATTTAAATTACCTCACTTATTTTTATTGTATATACTTTAATGAACTAGTAAAACCCCACTATAGTATACATCGTATTCCTTTAATTTACAACTTGATAACAAAATCGTCTATTTATAATATATTATATCCATAAGTTAGTATTCAAATTTAAACTTTAGTTATTTGAACTTATAATTAATATATTTCATCATTCTCATCATCGTCATCAAAATTTTCTTTGCAAATATCACTGCTTATATTAAAAGTTTTGTTATAAATATTTTTTGTAGGAATTATCCAAGCTTCTCCTATCCCAGTATATATATCAACCTTATCATCATTATCAGATATATCCCTAATTATAGTATTTCCAGAACTCTCTACTGATAATTTTACATTTCCTGTTCTCAATACTACTAAATCATCTTTTACTACTAGTTTATCTTTATAAAGTTTACATCTTAATATCTCACTTTCAGGTACTGGAATTTTTAATAAAACTATGCCACTTCCTTTTAGCTTCAATTGAACAATATCCTCATCATCTTCTTTCATTTGAGATGTCCTTTTCATAATTTTATATATTTCAATTTCCTCTTCACAAGCATAAAATATATTATCATCTATTATTACTTCATCATCTTCTAACTCTACCAACGTAAAATATTCAAGGGTTTGTTCTAAAAACACCTCCCCTTTACCTTCAATTATTGGTTTAATCATAGATTCATCTATTTTTTTATTTTTAAATAACCTCTGTGAAAATTTAGATGTAACTTCTATATTACTTTTTATAGAAACGTCACCTTTCATAAAGCTTAAAGCTCCAGGCTGTACTTTAACCGAACTATTATCTAAGATTATTCTAGCTTGCTTAAGAGTTATCCCATAATTCTGTAATCTATTTATATTTATTGTATTCTCAATCGAACTTACTCCACTTAAGTTTTCATACTCAAGTATTTGAAAAGTTGAATCATTAATCATTTCTGAAATCATAGTTAATTTATTATTAATATTAACAGTTGTTCTCATCCTCTTCACCCCTTGTCCAAATTCTTGACAAGTATTTAATTTTTAATACGAATTAATATCATTTCTTTAGTTATCCATCCACTTAAATAAACTTAATTGCTTCATATGCAGATATATAGAGTTGAAATTATATATATTAATAACAAAAAAGAGCAAGACTCATTTTAGTTAAGAATTAATTCTTAACTTTAAATATTGTCTTGCACTTTAATTTTATATTATCTTAAACGTACTTTTTTGCTTTTTCTTCTCCACTAAGAACTCTAATTGCCCCTTGTGCTAATGCTAACAATTCATCTTCTCCTGGATATACTACTATTGGTGCAATCCATCCTACATACGAATTTATATCATCACATACTTTTTTTCCATAGGCAATTCCACCTGTCAAAATAATAGCATCGACTTTGCCCATTAATACTGTTGCCATACTTCCAATTTCTTTTGAAATTTGATATATAAATGCATCATATATTAATGATCCGTACTTATCTCCTTCTTGCTTTAGCTTTAATACATCTCTTGCATCGTTAGTATTTAAATATGCTACATAGCCACCTTTACCAACTATCTTACTAAATACCTGAGATTCTGTATATTTCCCACTATAACACATCTTTATTAAATCACCTACAGGAACTGATCCTGCACGTTCTGGTGAGAATGGTCCATCACCATCTAATGCATTATTAACATCTATAACTCTTCCATTTTTATGAGCTCCAACAGAAACTCCTCCACCCATATGAACAACTATTAAATTAAGATTTTCATATCCTTTGTTAGTTTCTTTTCCATATCTCTTTGCTACAGCTTTTTGATTTAAAGCATGAAATTTACTCTTTCTTGGTAATTCAGGCATTCCTGAAATCCTTGCAATATCTTGAAGTTCATCTACTACTACTGGATCAACTATAAAAGCCTTTATTCCTAATTCATCAGCTATTTCCTTCGATAATATTCCCCCTAAATTAGATGCATGTTGACCTTGTACTCCTGCTTTTAGATCTTCTATCATAGACTCATCAACTTCATAAGTTCCTCCTGGCATAGGTTTAAGCATTCCACCTCTACCAACTACAGCATCTAAAGTAGTTATATCAAATTTCTTATTTTTCAACACATCTAAAATAACATTCTTTCTAAAACTTTTTTGGTCATAAATAGTTTTATAAGAAAGAATCTCTTCTGCTGAATGCCTTAAAGTTTCAACTAAAACTTCATGTTCTCCATCATATACTCCTATCTTAGTTGATGTTGACCCTGGATTTATTATAAGTAATCTGTATGACATTTCTCAATCTCCCTCTTTATCCGTTTATTTCTTTGATTCTGCAACTAATGCTGCTAAAGCTATAGAATTTACCTTAGTTTCACAACTGTCAGCTCTAGATGTCAAAATAACTGGAGCTGATGTTCCTACTAAAATACCACCATTCCTAGTTTTCGCTGTATATGTTAATGCTTTATACATTACATTCGCAGCCTCAATATTTGGAAATAATAATATGTCTGCTTTTCCAGCAACCTCACCTTTTATACCCTTATGATGAGCTGCCTCTTCAGATAACGCATTATCTAACGCTAATGGTCCATCTACTATACATCCCTTTATTTGACCTCTATCATTCATCTTAGATAAAAGTGATGCATCTACTGTTGCCGGCATATCTGTATTCACAACTTCTACAGCACAAATTGGAGCTACCTTTGGGTACTCAATACCACAAGCTTTCGCTACCATCACTGAATTATTAATAATCTGAGCTTTTGCCTTAATGTCTGGATAAGTATTAAATGCTGCGTCTGTAAGTAATATAAGTCTATCTATACCATCGATTTCAAATACTGCAACATGAGACATAAGCTTTCCTGTTCTTAATCCTACTTCCTTATTTAATACACCTCTTAAAAATGTAGCTGTATCTATAAGACCTTTCATTACCATATCAGCTTGTCCAGTAGATACTAACTCCATAGCTTTCAATGTAGCTTTTTGTGGATCCTCTTCGTCTATTATTTCAAATTTACTTAAATCCATATCAATATTTTTAGCTATTTTTTCAATTTTAGCCTTATCTCCTACTAGAATTGAATCTACAACTCCTCTATCTTTTGCTAAATTAACAGCTTCTAAGACAGGTTCATCTTGAGCTACCGCTACAGCTAATTTCTTAGTACTTACAGCCTTTAATTGTGAAAATAATTCTTCAAAATTCTTTCCCATATAACACCTCATACTATTCCATAATTTTCTTTATTTAATTATTTGTTTACCCATTAACCATTATACCATCATTTTACTATTTTAAAATTATTTGTAATAAAAAAATCCTGAAAATAAACTTTTCAGGATTTTTTACTATATTTAATAACACTTATATTTTCCTATTATTCTTTCTGCTACTTTTATTCCATCAACTGCTGCTGATATTATTCCTCCAGCAAATCCAGCTCCTTCACCTGCTGGATATAATCCATGCATAGATATACTTTCAAGATTTTCATTTCTTGTTATTCTTACTGGAGCAGATGTTCTAGTTTCTATTCCTGTAAGAACAGCATCAGCTCTTCCATACCCTTGTATTTTCTTATCAAAGTTAACTACACCTTCTTTTATAGCTTCAACTACATAACTCGGTAAGCACCCTCTCATATCAACTAATTCATATCCTGGCTTATAACTAGGATTTACAGCTCCTAATTTAGTAGATTTTCTATCATTTAAGAAATCACCTAATAACTGAACTGGTGCATTATAATTACTTCCTCCAAGTTTAAAGGCTAAACTTTCATAATGCCTTTGGAATTCCATACCTCTTAATACATCATTTCCTTCAAAGTCCTCTGGACTAACTGTAACTACTAAAGCAGAGTTTGCATTTTCTAAATCTCTAGCATGATAACTCATTCCATTTGATACTAATCTATTCTCCTCTGAAGAAGCTGCAACAACAACTCCACCTGGACACATACAGAATGAATAAACCCCTCTATTTAAATCTTTACTTTGATATGTAAGTTTATAATCTGCCGCTTTTAATCTCGGATGATTATGATATTTTCCATACTGAGAAATATTTATCATTTCTTGTGGATGTTCTATTCTTACACCTACTGCAAAAGCCTTTGGCTCCATAAATACACCAATTTCTTTTAACATCTCATATGTATCTCTTGAACTATGTCCTAAAGCTAAAACTAGAGCATCACAAGGTATTTCTTCGCCATTCACTATTATGCTCTTTATTTTTCCATCTTTCCCATTTATGTATTCAAGCTTTGAAGAGAACATAACTTCTCCACCAAATGCTATAATCTTTTTTCTTATATTCTTAACTACATCTTTTAATATATCAGTTCCAACGTGTGGCTTAGCTTCATATATAATTTCAGCAGGTGCACCAGCTGAAACTAATTGCTCTAAAACATAGTCGCATCTTTTATCTTTAATTCTTGTAGTTAATTTTCCATCTGAAAATGATCCGGCTCCCCCTTCTCCAAACTGAACATTAGATTCTAGGTTTAGTTCTCCATTATCCCAAAATCTTTTTACTGTTTCAGTTCTTTTATCTACATCTTCTCCTCTTTCTATAACTAAAGGTCTATATCCTTTTTCAGCTAACATTAACGCTGCAAATAACCCAGCTGGACCTAGACCTACTACAATAGGTCTACTATTAAGTTCTTCAGTTCCAGGTTCTACATCTGGATCATACTTTGTATCATCTATTTTTACATTGTTATCATGAAGTCTATCAACAATTTTCTTTTCATTTTTATGATTAACTTCAATAGCATATGTAAACTTAATATTATTTTTATTTCTTGCATCTAAACTTTCTTTTATAATTTTAAAGTTTTCTATTTCATCAATTGAAATCTTTAATTTCTTACTTACTCTTTTCTTTAAAACTTCTATATTATCATCTAGTCCAAGTACTATATTATTAATTCTTATAGTCATATAATCACCTTTCAAATTGTTATTTATGAAACTACAACCGTTATAGTAATAATTTCCACTTGCAAAATTATAATTCATTCTGTAAAAATTTATTTAAATAAATGACAGATTTTGAATTTAACTTCTGTATACTTTCTTATAGTTCTATATTTTATCATATCTTAATTATTAATACAGTTTTTTATAAAAAAATAAAGCCTGCTATTAAGCTGACTTTATTCATTAAGCATAACTTATAAATTTCTAATTATTCATAAAAAACTACTCTGTTGGCGTAGTTTCCGTAACTACTTTTTCTAAATTAAATGATACTTTATCTAGAACTTCTAATCTAACTTTATCATTAGGAGAATTTAATGTTATCGCTGGATATTCAGTAAATTGCCCTGCTTCAGTATAACTTGATAAATCTAAGTTAGCTGTTATAGATTCTGCAGTTATATTCTTTATATCTTCTTCATAACCAATAACCTTAACTCTTACTGTCTTATTTGCAACATCAAGATTTAATCCGTCAACAACTCCATTTAAAGCAACATCTACAGTTACTTCTTTACTTGATTCATTTTCTACAGTAATAGTTACAGAAACACTATTAACATCTCCTAAATTAACTTGTACTTTATCTGGTATTTTTAAATCTACATCTATAGTTGTATCACCTGTAATATTTGATAAATTTACTGGATTAGTTTCAATAACATCAATAGTATCTAAAATTTCTTTAGGACCACTTAATTCTACTTCTTTGTAATTTGATGTAAAATCCTTTAATCTTATTCCACTTATTAATTCACCTACTGTATTTACTTTAACTGGAACAATTTTGCCTTCATTTACATTTATCGTAGCATCAATCGTATCTTGAGATAATGTAACATTATCAACCTTATTTCCATTTTCATCTACTGGATATAAATGATAACTTTTTGAAATAGTTTCACTTAAATTATATTCTTCCCCTCTAGCTACTACAGAGGCAACATTATCTATAGCTGATTTTGGTCCACTGATAGTTACTTTGTCATTACCAAATTCTATTGGTGCAACATAATATGTTGGTTTAGCTATTATATTTATATCAGAGGTTATTTCTATATCCTTTTTAACATACTCCTCTATATATATAGTTAGAGTCAATGAACTATTATTTTTTATTGCTACTCTAGCCGGTGAATCCACTATATGAACTGGGATTTTATTAGCTCCAATCTTATATGCATATTCGCTTAAATCTATTACAATCTCAAAATCATCCTTATTTATTTTACGCAAATCTTGAGTTGTTCCTTCAATCTTTAGGTTAACAAAAAATTGCTGATTAGGTGCTAATGTTAGATTAGAATCTTTAAGCACTCCTTCGTTCATAAGTTGAACCGGCACTTTATTTATATCTTGTGTCTTAATTGGATTTTCAACATTTGTCACATAAAACCATAAAGCTATGGATAACAAAAGACATACCATTTGAACTATTGCTTTTTGTTTATTATTCCAGTTATCCATAATTTCACCTTCTTGCCTGCTGTTTTAACTCTCTTTTCTTCTCTATGCTCCATTATCTTTAATAAAACTACTCTTAATTTTTCTTTATCATAATTTCTAGTCAATCTACCATTGATAGCTAATGATATTGTTCCTGTTTCTTCAGAAACTATTATTACTATTGCATCTGATATTTCAGATAACCCAATGGCCGCTCTATGTCTAGTTCCAAGTTTTTTATTGATATCTTTATTTCCTGTTAAAGGTAACACACACCCTGCTGCTAATATCTTATTCTTCCCTATAATCGTTGCACCATCATGTAATGGCGTATTCACTACAAATATATTTTCTAAAAGGTTGGCTGAAATTCGTGCATCTAATACAGTTCCATTAGATATTATTTCAGCAAGCCCAGTACTTTGCTCAATAACTATTAATGCTCCTGTCTTTGTTTCAGCTAAATTAGATACTGCTGTTACTATTTCTTTTACATATATATTTCTCTTCTCACTATCTTCAAAACCATATACATCTTCAAAAGCACTTCTTCCTAAATGCTCTAATGCTCTTCTTATTTCTGGTTGAAAAATAATAACTACCGATAATACTCCTATAGTTAATGTCTTATTCAATATAAAATTCAACATAGTTAATTTTAATAACCCACTTATAGGAATTAAAATTACTATAAAAACTATACCTTTCAATAATTGTTCTGCTCTAGTTTCTTTTATGAGCATATATCCTTTATAAAAAATAAATGCAACTACTAAAATATCCACTATAGACATTATTGAAATATTTGCTAGTGAATTTGTAACCACTGTAAAAAATTCTTGCATTTAGTCCACCACCATAATTTTTCTAATTAAAATTATACACCATTATTCCAAATCTTAGTATAAGAAATTTTATTTTATTATTTTTCCTTAACTTATTAATATTTATTTATTTTCACTAATATAAATTTATGTAAAGAATACTTTTTGGAGGTGTATATAATGGAAATTTTTAAAACTAAACTTCGTGAAAACAAAAAGTTTATATTAATTATATTCTTGGTACTTTTACTGGCATTTATATCTATAGCATTTATTTATAATTATAAATTTAAAAATAACAATTCTAAATCTAATACATTTGATTATATAGTTGAAGAAATAAATGCTATAAATAATTCAATCAAAGACTATCCTACTGAATTTAATCTAAACAATGAAAGCATAGTTACTTCTCTTAGAAATAATATAAATAATTTAGAAACAATTAAAAATGATTTACGTGCTTTAATTATTCTAGATGATTACACTAGAGATATATCTTCAAAAATTCTCTCATCTATAGAGTCTGCCCAAACTTTATATAATTGTTGTATTTCATCTCTAGAATATCAAAATATATCATCTTCTTCTGAATATGTAACTAAAATAAATGAACAACAATTTGATTTATTAAAAAGTTATAGCGATTTAAATTATTTAGGCATAGACATAAAATTCAATGATAGCTCTTTAGTCTTTTTTGATAAGTTGATAAATTACTTGAATAATTTAGAAATTGTTACTAAAAAAAATAATATTAGTACATCTCAAGGTGAAGCATTTATGAAGAACTTCAAAACTGCTGTTAATAATTTTTCTGAATTAGTTGAAGATCTTGAGCCTGCTATATCAAAAGTCCGAGAAGACAATAGATCATTTGACTCTATACTTAATGATATAGCTGATAAAGAAAGTAAATTCTTAAATATAAAAAGCAATATTAATAGTATATCTATTCCTGAAGGCTATTTATCATATTACAATGCTTTAATTGACACCTTTAACTTATACTCTAACTATTTAAAAACATTAAAAGTAGCTATAATATTTGAAAAATCATCTACTAATTATAAAGATAATAAAGATTCTATAGATAAGAATTATGAGAATGCTTTTTCTAAACTTGACGATGTAAATGACTCATTAAACTCTTTAAATAAGTCTTTAGAAAATTTTTAGTATTAATTTTCTTCTTTTGGGTAAAAATATTGTTTGATTGGGTTATATCCAAAAGGAGGTTTTTATGAAAAAATTCAAACAAATATTTTCTTTTATTTTGACCCTTTCCCTTTCAGTACTATATAGTTATCCTAAATTTGCTTCTGAAAATGATATAAATATCATTAATGATAGCGCAAATATACTTTTAACGACTAGAGAAAACAACAATTTAATAAATAATTTTATAGATATATCCAATGATGAGTATGTAGAAGTTTTTAGCCAAAATGATAAAATGATTTATTTAACTCAAAATGATATATATCTTATGTCGCAAATAGTTTATGCTGAAAGTAAAGGGGAACCCTTTGAAGGAAAGGTAGCGGTTGCATCGGTAATACTTAATAGAGTATTATCTCCTAACTTTCCTGATACTATTGAGGAGGTAGTATTTCAACCAAATGCTTTTTCTTGCGTCATAAATAACGAAATACAAGTATCACCTACTCAAGAATGTTTTGATGCAGTTCATGAGGCTATAAATGGCCACGATCCAACTAGAGAGGCCTTATTCTTTTATAATCCTGAAATTGCAACCTGTAGTTGGATGCAAGAAGTTGATAAAACTAATATAACCCCTATAGGTCATCACGTTTTCTTTTCACTGTATTAAATAAATTGCGTAGCACTTTGGTGAAAAGTTTGACTTTGTCAAAAGGGAAAATGTCACTGACGTGACAGTGAAAATATTGCCTATGGTAATGATGAAAAGTATCTATATTAATAGCTTTCACTTTAACTTCAGTTAAATTTTCACTGCTACGATAGTAGCATTTTCACCTCTACATAGTCGACTTTTCGCTTATGAGCTTCGCCAACAATACTATTCAAATGTTCCTTTTACAACAGCCTCTCCTTTTTCAACAACTATTTTTCCTTTCGCTATTACCATATCTATATCTAAACTTTCTTCGTCTACTATTACAAAATCTGCATCTCTTCCTTCTGTTATCCTTCCCTTATTATCAAGCTTAAGTATATTTGCTACATTAGAAGTTATTACTTTTATAGCCTCTTCTATTGGTACCTTATGTTCTTTTATACTCTCTTTAACCTCTCTATATAAACTTGATACTGAACATATTCCTAAACCTACTAAATGCCCTTGTTCATCAAATTTAGGCATACTTCCATTAGCATCTGAAGAAAATGTTATATGTTCTATATCTACTCCATTTCTTAAAAGAATTGATAATCCTTCACCAGCTCTTATTTCTCCTGGCTCTAAAAAGTTAGGATCACTACTTGTTGTTAAATCTATAAAACCACCTTTTTTTGCATATACTTCACCTTCATAGAATAACTTATCACTTCTATTTATATGAGTTGGTAATACTTGCGTTGGTGGAATCTCTGTTTCATCTATTAATTTAGATAAATATTCTAACTTTCTTGCTCCATTTCCTAAATGAACATTAACTATCCCAGCCTTTCCAGATAACAAGCCTCCAACTCTAGCACTAGCTACTGTATTTACAAAATCTTGAAATGTTGCTTGAGAACTTCTATGATCAGATAACGCTACTTCTCCAACTCCTATAACTTTGTCGACCATCATCATATCCCCTTTTATACTATCTGTAATGGTCTTTACAGGAATCTCATAAGAACCAGTATAACAATAAGTAGTTATACCTTCTTCTTCTAATCCTTTAGCTTTTGCAATTAATGATCTCATATTTCTACATACTCCATCAGTTCCAATACATCCTACTACTGTCGTTACTCCAGCTTCTATTAGCATTGATAACTGCATCTCTGGTGTACGTGTCTTAAATCCACCTTCACCACCTCCACCTAATATATGAACATGATTATCTATAAATCCTGGATAAAGTAGCTTTCCTTTCCCATCAATTATTTCTATTGCTACAAAATTATTTGGAATTTCTACATTATCATATATTCCTTCAATTTTATTTGAAGTTATTACTACATCTTTAATTCCTAAATCTTCTGGCGCGTAAACATGAATATTCTTAATAACAGTAATCATTATTTTCCTCCTATAATTTTCTTAAAAACTTTATCTAAGTTATATTTTTATCCTATTAATATTATTAGTTACAAATAAAATATTAGTCCTAATATTGCCGCAATAACTATAACTAAAATTGGATGTACTTTCTTGGAGACTAATATAATTCCTATTATTATAGTTATAATTATGCTTTTTAAATCTACGTATGATTCTTTAGCTAAATCTATAAATGCATATATTATTAAAGCTATAAGTATAGGTCTCATACTAGCTAACATAGCCTTTACAGTAATCGATTCTTTAAACTTATCTAATATCTTATTTATAATTGTTACTAATATAAACGATGTTGTTATAACTCCTAATGTTGCTACAAGACTACCGCCCACTCCTCCAACTTTATATCCTACAAATGTTGCTGAATTTATCGCTACAGGTCCTGGTGTCATTTGTTATATTCCTATTATGTCACTAAATTGAGACATTGATATCCAACAATTATTTTCTACTATTTCACTCTGCATAAAAGGTAACATTGCATAACCCCCGCCAAAGGTAAATGTCCCAATCTTAAATATTGATAAAAATAGTTCTAAAGACTTTTTCATAATCTCCTCCATAATTTACCTTTATTCTTTCTTACTGTGAGTATATGATACTTCAATAATCTATAGTTTAAATTTAACAATTTATGATATATTTTTCAATTATTAATAAATAAAAAAAGTACGCCTATTAAGCGTACTTTTTTATCTATTGTTAATTATTTTAATATTACTCTTGTTCTAATATTATCTTCTTAGCTGTTAATATTGATGTAGCACTCATTGAGAATTCATCTAGTCCGTATTCTACTAATGTTGGGATAGCAGCTTCATCTCCTGCCATTTCTCCACACATTCCAACCCACTTACCGTGTTTGTGAGCTCCATCTATAGTCATTTTTATTAATCTTAATACAGCTGGGTGCATTGGATTGTAAAGGTATGATACCTTCTCACTCATTCTGTCTGCAGCTAATGTATATTGGATTAAGTCGTTAGTTCCGATTGAGAAGAAGTCTACGTGCTTAGCTAATTCATCAGCCATAACTGCTGCAGCTGGAATTTCAACCATGATACCCCATTGAGTTGTATCTGAAGTTTTAACTCCTTCAGCATGTAATTCTGCTCTACATTCTTCAACGAATGCTTTAGCTGCTTGGAATTCTTCTAATCCTGAAATCATTGGGAACATTACACAAAGATTTCCGTATACAGAAGCTCTTAATAAAGCTCTTATTTGAACTCTGAATATGTCTTTTCTATCTAAACATAATCTTATAGCTCTATATCCTAAGAATGGGTTCATTTCTTCTGGTAATGGTAAGTATGGTAATACTTTATCCCCACCGATATCTAATGTTCTAATAACGATTTGTTTACCGTTAGCTTTTTCTAAAACAGTTTTGTAAGCTTGGAATTGTTCTTCTTCAGTTGGAGCTGACTCTCTATCCATGTATAAGAATTCAGTCCTGAAAAGACCTACACCGTCTCCACCATTAGCTAATACTTGATCTATATCTTCAGGCTTACCGATGTTACCACAAACTTCAATTCTCTTTCCTGATTTAGTTACAGTCTTAACTTCGATAAGTTTCTTTAACTCTTCTTGTTCTGCTGCAAATCTTTCTTTCTTAGCTATATACTCAGCAATAACTTCTTCTGATGGATTGATTATTGCAAATCCTTCTATACCATCAACGATGATTGAATCACCATTTTTAACTGATTTAGTTATATCTCCTAAACCAACTACAGCTGGGATTTCTAAAGTTCTAGCCATGATAGCAGAGTGAGAAGTTCTTCCTCCGATATCAGTTAAGAAACCTACAACTTTTGATCTATCTAATTGAGCTGTATCTGATGGAGTTAAGTCGTAAGCAACAACTACAGTATTTGCTTCAGTTATAGCAAATCCACTTCCACCTTTTCCTGCTAAGTTAGAGATGATTCTCTTAGAAACGTCTTTAATATCAGCAGCTCTTTCTCTCATATAGTCATCTTCCATTGATTCGAAAATCATAACAAATGTATCTGTAACGCTTTGAACTGCTTTCATAGCATTTAAGCTGTCACCTTCAATAGTCATTTCCATTTGACCTGTGAATTCTGGGTCATCTAATAAAGTTAAATGAGCTTCAAAAACTTGTGCTTCGTGCTCTCCTATTTCTGCAAGGGTTTTTTCTTTTATAGCTGTTAATTGTTCTTTAGAAGCGTCTAAAGCTTTCTTTAAGCTTTCTTTTTCAGCAGCTACGTCTGAAACTTTAGCATCAGTTATAACTATTTCTTCATGTTCTTGTATGAATACTTTACCTATTGCATAACCCTTTGATGCAGCAATACCTTTTTTCATTATTGAATTCCTCCCTATACTTAAGCATAAATCTTGTTGTTCTTAAGTTAAAAATTAATTAAAATTTTTATCAAATAATTATCACTAATTTTCATTATAACATATTTTTTATTATTGTTAATAAAAATTGTTTACATTTTTTCCAATCTGAAAAAAATTCTATATTATTTTCCTATAAATCATCTATTAATGTGCTTGCTTTTGCATATGCTGTTGACTTAGCTTCAAAAAAATCTGTTTTTACTGAATTTGCATCTGATAAAGTGTCTACCCAATTAGCAGGATTTTTATCATATCCTTCATATAAAGGCGTTAAACCTATCTCTTTTAATCTTTTATTACCTAAATATTTTATATACGACTCTATCATATTTTTATTTATTCCTTGGATATTATCTCCGATAACATAATGACCCCAATTTATTTCATTTTCCACTCCACATCTCATCATTTCCCTTAATTCCTCTTTAAGTTCATCCGTAAATAAGGTTTCCTCTTCTCGTTGAAGTTCTCTCATTATGTTTCTAAATAACCAAAGGTGTGTATTCTCATCTCTATTTATATATCTTATTTCTTGAGCTGAACCTGGCATTTTACCATTTCTCTCCAAATTATAGAAAAACATAAATCCTGAATAAAAATATATACCTTCTAATATATAGTTTGCCATTATAGTCTTAATCAAATTCTCTTTTGTAGGTGATTCTATAAAATTATTATATAAATCTCCTATAAATTTATTTCTAGTTAATAAAATTTCATCATCTTTCCATTGATAAAGTATTTCATTTCTCTTTTCTGGTGAACATATAGTATCTAACATATAACT
Source organism: Clostridium sp. NSJ-49 (assembly GCF_014287725.1). NCBI lineage: Bacteria > Bacillati > Bacillota > Clostridia > Eubacteriales > Clostridiaceae > Clostridium > Clostridium sp. NSJ-49. The sequence goes on from NZ_JACOOP010000006.1 coordinate 40,001, forward strand.
ATAGCTTTGAGAGTGAACAGCTTCTTGGAAAGCTTGAATTGTTAAACACAAATTTACTTCACTAGCTGTGATGTAATTATTTATATTACTCAAATTAGCAGTTTGTATTGAGTCTAAAAATATTAAAAAAGATAATATTTTATCATAAGCTGTTCTTTCTTCTGTTGTTAATTTATTATAATCCTTCAAATCTTGAGAAAGATTAATTTCTTCTGGTATCCAGAAATTATTCATTCCTTGTCTGTACCAATCAGCAACCCAACTATACTTCATATTATTAAAATCATTTAAGTTAGTTGTATTTCCATTAATCATCCTCTTCTTACTTATATCTATATCACCATTTTCATTAAATAATGGCTTTCTATTAACATTCATCTCTCATTTCTCCTCACTTCTTTTTTAGTGACAAATTTAAAATTACAAGTTACTAATAAAATTTCTAAGCAACTTTCTTTAAATTAAAATTTTCTAAAATAACCTCAGGTGATTTTATTCCTTAAGTTTTAACTCACTTTAAGTTGTCACTGTTTTAAGCTGAACAGCTTTCACAATCTGAAACAGTTAATGATTTAGATCTTACATAATAAATTGATTTAACACCACATTTACATGCTTCTATATATAGGTTCATTATTTGTCTCATTGTATAATCTGTAGTTATATATAAATTAAATGATTGTCCTTGATCTATATGTCTTTGTCTTATTCCATTTACTTGTATGCATAATTTTTGTTCTATGTTATACGCTGAATTATAATACCAGAAGTTTTCCCAACTTAAATTTGGAGCTGTTTTTGGTATTATACTTCCCTTTTTCTCCTCTAACCAGAATCTTGCCATAACAGGGTCAACACCTTCAGATGTTCCAGCTATAGTAGCAGTAGATCCATTTGGAGCAACCGCAAATAGGTATCCATTTCTCATTCCAAATTCTTTAACATTTTCTCTTAATTCATTCCACATTGGTGAGTTATATTGTCTTAAATCAAAATAATCACCTGTCTGCCAATCAGATCCTTCAAAATATGTATACGAACCTTTTTCTTTTGCTATATTAACACTAGCTTTTATTGCATAGAAATTAATCTTTTCATACACTTTATCAGCAAACTCTAGATGCTTATCTTCTGTCCAATGAATTTTATTATTAGCTAGCATATGATGATAACCACTTGTTCCAAGACCTATAGCTCTGTATTTCTTATTAGTAACTTCTGCAAATGGTACCGCATAATAATTTAGATCAATTACATTATCCATAGCTCTTATTTGAGTTTCTACTACATACTCAATTTCTTTATCTGAATTTACATCTATATTTCCTAAAACTACTGATGAAAGATTACATACTACAAAATCTCCAGCTTTAGTTTTTTCTACTATTATTTTGTCTCCATCTTCATCAATTATTTCTGTTCGTTGTATGTCCATAGCACTTGTATTTTGCATTATCTCTGTACAAAGATTTGAAGAATATATCATACCTTTATGCTTATTAGGATTCATTTTATTTGCTGTATCTCTATAAAAAGCAAATGGAGTTCCTGTTTCTGCAGCACTCTTTATAATTAATCTAACTATATCTTTAACAGACATTACTCTTTTTTCTATTCTTTCATCATTAACACATTCATAGTATTTTTCTTCCCATTCTTCTCCATAGAAATCTTCAAGATTATATCCTTTCACAGTTCTTATTTCGTGTGGACACATCATATACCAATCTGCATCTATATTAGACTCAGCTAGCTTCCAGAAAAGATTAGGATAACAAAGCCCTGGGAATATATCGTGAGCTTTCTTTCTATCATCACCATTATTTGTTCTTAACTGTAAAAATTCTGGTAAATCTTTATGCCAAGCATCTAACCATATTGCAACTGATCCATTTCTAACTCCTAATTGGTCTACTGCAATAGCTGTATCATTAAATAATTTTATCCATGGTATTACTCCGCCTGCAGCTCCTTTAAATCCTCTAATAGTAGAACCCATAGCTCTTACTTTACCAAGATATATTCCCATTCCTCCACCGAATTTAGAAACCTCAGCAAAATTGTCTAATGATTTATATATTCCCTTCAAGCTATCATCTACTGTATCTATAAAACACGAACTCAATTGATAGAATGGTTTTCTTGCATTTGACATAGTTGGTGTTGCCATAGTTGCTTTAAGCGAACTTAAAACATCATAGAATCTTTTTACCCAATACAATCTTTCCTCTTTTTTTTCTGGAATTGCTAAATGCATAGCTATACCCATAAACATCTGTTGAGGTGCTTCTAAAACAGCCCTACTAAAGTCTTGAATTAGATACCTCTTTGCTAATAAATCTATTCCGCTATATGTAAAAATTAAATCTCTCTCTGGTTTTATAAATTTCTCTAATTCATATATATCATCTTTAGAATAACTGTTTAATATATACTCTCCATATAATTTTTTTTCTGTCATATTATTTATGAAGCTATAAAAATCATTATATACATTAGAATCTTCTTCTAATTCTCTGTTTTTTCTTATGTCATCATACAGTTTATCTATATATAATTTTGAAGCTACATATTGCCACTTTGGTTCACTATCTGTTGTTAACTCAAGTGAAATTTGAATTACTGACTTTCTAATCTCATCATTACTCATTGACGGTCTTATTATATTTTCACAACTCTCTATTAGCTTCTTACTTGTATAGATTTCATTTTCCCCTTCTAATCCTTCAACTGCATAGTTACATATTCTTTGTAAATATCCCATAGTTTCCTCCACCATATATAGTATACTTTACTCTTTTTTTCAACACTCTGACACAATATATTGTTAATTATAACTTTGCTATATATACTTGTAAAATTAAAAAATAAATAAAAAAAGAGAAAATAACATATTTTCCTCTCACTTGCTTAAATTATCTATTATTTTTAATAATTAATAACTATTACTATTTAATATATATTATCGTAATTATCAATATTTTATTGCTAATTTTATTAAAATAATATTAACATCTCTTAGAAACTAATATATAATCAAACTTATGAAAAATAATAATTGTAACATGAGGTGCACTAATGAAAGATTTACTTAAATCAAAAAACTTTTATATTGATGTAGTAGTTATAATTTTAGGGTGTTTTATCTACTCACTAGGAGTTAATCTTTTCTTAACTAATGCAAAACTTGTAAGTGGAGGGGTTACAGGAATAGCTCTTATTTTACAATATGTATCTGATATTCCATCAGGTATTACTGTATTCCTATTAAATATTCCTCTATTTTTTATAAGTTATAAATTTCTTAGTAAAAGATTTACTCTATATACCGCTATAGGTATGCTTTCTATTTCATTATCATTAATAATTACTAAACCATTATCAGCATTAATTCAAGTTAACGACATACTATTATACTGTATATACGGTGGAGTCTTATGTGGTATTGGTATGGGGCTTGTATTTTATAGAAATGGTTCTACTGGTGGAATAGATATTATAACTATGGTAATTAGAAAGAAATATTCTAATTTTGAAATTGGTAAACTTAATTTTGGATTCAACTTAATTATAGTTGCTATTGCTGCAATTATTTTCGGTTTACCACAAGCGCTTTATACACTTATCTCTATGTTCATACAAGGAACTATTTTAGATAAAGTATTAAATGGATTTACAAGTAAGAAATTATTATTAATTCTTACAGAAAAAGAAAACGAAATTATAAATTACGTTATAAATGACTTGCACCGTGGTATTACATCAATTATGGCTGAAGGTGAATACACTCACAGTAAGAAGAAGATGTTATATGTAGCTATTACCTCTTCACAATTTATTAGTTTAAAAAATAAAATTCTTCGTATTGACCCTAAAGCATTTATTACAATAATTGATGCTTCAGAAGTTAAAGGTAAAGGATTCATAAACATATAGTTAAAAATCAAGAGTTAAAAGTTAAAGATGAAACTACTAATATAGTTTCTAATACAATAAAATTATTATAATTTTATTCTTTAACTTTTAACTCTTATCTATTAACCTTTCGTGTTATTTCCCCGGCAATATCTATTAATTGCTATTATCATTAGTATTATTACTATTTTCATTAAAATATCTATCTATTCCTAAAGAAATTCCATCAACTATTAAATTTTGATGTTCTTCACTCTTTAACTTTACTTCCTCTTCAGGATTGGATAAAAAGCCACATTCAACTAATATTGATGCTCCATCAAACTTATCTCTTAAAATCAAATATGCCTCACCAGCAGGCTTAGCTACTCTTTTATTATTATCTTTAATTGTTTCTTTTAATGAATCTTGAACTATATTAGCTAATGTTGAGCTCTTATCATTAGACGCATACCAAACCTGTGCTCCATAACACTTGCTTTGCGCAAACATATTTTGATGTATAGAGACAAATATATCACAATTAGTTTCTATCTTCATCTCTGTTCTTCTTTTTAAATCATCACGCTTCTTCTCTCTAATAGTACTACCTTTTTGGTATAATCCTTCATCTTCATCTCTAGTCATATATACTGTATATCCCTTACTAACTAGTTTTTCTTTAAGCTTTGTAGCTATTTGGAGATTAATATCCTTTTCTATAGTTCCATTTTTAGATTGAGCTCCTCCATCAATTCCTCCATGACCAGGATCTATTAATATAACTTTAGAATCATCACTTTCTACATTTGCTTTTGCAGACACTGTACAAATTGATAATAAAATAAAAATACTAAATACAAATATAATAATCTTCTTCATATTATTCCTCCAATATACATATCTGATATTAGTATTCTTTAATGTATCACTCTTTATACCATTCTACATTTATTAAATTTTTAAAAGTAGCGGAATAAAAAAAGATGTTATAAGCTTTAATCCTACAACATCTTTTTTAAAATTATTAATTATTTTCTATAACACTTTCGGCTATATTAGTTGAATGGTCCCCTATTCTTTCAAGGTTACTTAATAAATCCAGGTAAACTGCACCTGCATAAGCGTTACAAGTTCCATCATATAGTCTCTTTATGTGTAAATCTCTGAATTTTCTTTGCTTTTTATCTATTTGAGCCTCTACTTCCATAACAGTTTTAGCTTTTTCAACATCTCTATTTTCATAACTTTCAATAGATATATCTACAGCTTGTAACGTCGATTCATAAATAGACTTTAACTCTTCTAAAGCTTCAGCACTATACTCTAATTTTTTATTTATCTTTTGAATTGTTAAATCTGCAAGGTTTTCTGCATGATCTCCAATTCTCTCTATATCATTAACTATATGGAATGTAGCTGCAACTATATTCTTTTCTTTATCTGATAATTCACACTTAGACAACTTAACTAAATAAGTAGTGATACATTCTTCAAGAATATTTATTACATTTTCATTTTCATAAACTTTTTGAGTTAATTTTTCATCGTTATTATTGAATGCACTCATAGCTAACTCTAAACTCTTTTTAGATTTATTAGCCATTCTAATAGTTTCCTTAATAACTTGTCCCGCTGCAATTACTGGTGTTTCTAATAATCTATCATCAATATACTTAACTCCAGCCTTTTCGTCATCATCATCACCAGGTATTAATCTAGTAACTATCTTAATTAAGACAGGTATCAATGGTACCATTATTACTGTATTAACTATATTAAATATAGTATGTGAGTTTGCTATTTGTCTACTTACATCTGAAGTAAATCCTGCAACAAAGTTTCCTAATAAATGACTTGCTATAAATGGTAAGAATATTACTGTACCAACTATATTAAATATTAAATGTAATAAGGCTGCTCTATGTGCAGTTTTATTAGTTCCAACTGTAGCTATCATTGCTGTTACACAAGTACCTATATTACATCCCATTATAATTGGTAATGCTTGATTTATATCTAATGCTCCAGCTGTTGCTAATGCAACTAAAATACCTGTAGTTGCTGAAGAACTTTGTAATATTGCAGTTATTACTGCCCCTGCAAGAACTCCTAAGAATAAGTTTCCTCCAACTGTTGATAATATTTGTTGGAATACTACTGAATCTGTTAAAGGCTTCATTGCTGAGCTCATTGATCCCATTCCAGTGAATAAAATACCAAATCCTAAAATAATATTACCAATTTCTCTTTTTCTCTTTACCTTTACAAACATAACTATCATAGCACCAATAAAAACAAATATTGGAGCTATTGTGCTTAATTTAAAAGCTACAAGTTGAGCCGTTATTGTTGTACCAATATTAGCTCCCATTATGATTCCTGCTGCTTGTGCAAGATTCATAAGACCTGCATTAACAAATCCTACTACCATTACTGTGGTAGCACTACTACTTTGAATGACTGCAGTTACTATTGCACCAACTGTAACCGCTATAATTGGATTCTTAGTTACTTTTTCAAGTATCTTTTTTAAGCCTTCTCCTGCAGCATTTTCAAGACCATCTCCCATTAACTTCATACCATAGATAAATAGTCCTAAACCGCCTAATAATTTGATTATAACCATTAAAGTATCCAAAATAATAATCTCCTTTTCTCCATATAAATGAAACTCCTTCCCCCATAAGAACATGTGCAAGTTTCACTTACAAAATATAAAATTTTGATTCTCACTTATTACAAATTTATATTACAGAGTAAGTTTACAATACTTCTTAACAATTGTTAAGCGTTGTATCTGTTTTTTAACATAGATTTAATATAACTAAATTTATCTTAGCTAAAAATAAATAATTACCTGGAACAAATTAATGAATATATTGACATAAAAAAAGAGAGGTAAAAACCTCTCTTGGAACACCAAACTATCTCTTAGAGAATTGTGGAGCTCTTCTAGCCTTTTTAAGACCGTATTTCTTTCTTTCCTTCATTCTTGGGTCTCTTGTTACGAAACCAGCTTTCTTTAATTCAGATTTTAAGTTTTCATCTGATTTTATTAAAGCTCTAGTTATTCCGTGTCTGATAGCTCCAGCTTGACCTGTGAATCCACCACCGTGAACATTAACTAAAACGTCGAACTTTTCCTTAGTTCCTGTTAAAACTAATGGTTGGTTAACGATCATTCTTAAAGTTTCTAAACCGAAGTATGTTTCGATATCTCTTTTATTGATAACTACATTACCATTTCCTGGTACAAGTCTTACTCTTGCAACTGATTTCTTTCTTCTTCCAGTACCCATGTATTGAACTTTTGCCATTTTTTATTCCTCCTCCCGAGATTGTATTAGTACTTTAATTCAAGTACTTCTGGTTTTTGAGCTTCGTGATTGTGCTCAGCACCTCTATATACTTTTAATTTTCCAAGCATTTTTCTTCCTAATACTCCTGATGGAAGCATTCTTCTAACAGCTTCTTCCATAGCGAATTCTGGCTTCTTAGCTAAAACTTCTCTGTATGGAGTTTCCTTTAATCCACCAACGTATCCGCTGTATTTTCTCATCATTTTTTGATCTAACTTCTTACCAGTTAAAACAACTTGTTCAGCATTGATTACTATTACGTGATCTCCGCAGTCAACGTTTGGTGTGAATGTTGGCTTGTTCTTTCCTCTTAAGATAGAAGCAACTTGAGAAGCAACTCTTCCTAGTGGCTTTCCAGCAGCGTCAACAACATACCATTTTCTTTCAACTTCTTGTGGTTTTGCAATGTATGATTTCATGTTTTTCCCTCCCTGAACTTACATTTAAAGTAATTTTTTATAATTACCGATTTATGTTAAGATCCTGGGCTAGCGGATCTTACCTACATAAATATTCTAACAAACAAAACTTATTATAATACACGGTTTCGGGTGTGTCAACAAATTTTTAAATTTTTTTAATAATAAACTTCTTTAAGAAATAATCCTTTTGCAGGTACACAGAATCCTGCTAATTTCCTATCTTTTTTTAATATAATTTCTTTGATATCTTCCGGTTTAGTTTTTCCACGGCCTACTTCAATAAGTGTTCCAACTATTATTCTAACCATATTATATAAAAAACCATCACCTGTAACAGAAATTTTTATTATTTCATCTTTTTCTTCTACTTTTAAATCGAAAATAGTTCTTACAGTTCCTTTTACTGAGCTTCCTTGACTTCTAAACGCAATGAAGTCATGAGTTCCTATAAAGTATTTTGCAGCTTCTTTCATAGCCTCTACGTTTAAATCATACTTAGGATGATATGAATAGTTTCTAAGTAGGGCTGAAGGAGCCTCAGTATTTAAAAGATTATATTCATAAGTCTTTCCTTTTGCGTTATATCTCGCATGAAATTCGTCATTTACAGCTTCTGATTTAATTATAACTATATCATCAGGTAGTTTAGTATTTAACGCTTCTCTAAACCTGTTTGGAGGCACAGAACTATTAGTCTTAAAGTTAGCTACAAAACCTTTTGCATGAACTCCTGCGTCTGTTCTAGATGATCCTATAACTTCACTATTCTCCTTAGTAATAGAAGCAATAGCCTGTTCTATTGCTTCTTGTATACTTATTTTATCTTTTTGTCTTTGCCATCCATAATAATTTGTTCCATCATATTCTATTGTTAGCTTTATATTATTCACATTATCACCTTATTGATTTAATATTACATAGCAAATCTTATTGCAAAACTTGCTATAACTAAAAGTGAGAAAACACCAAAGGCTATAAAGTCTCTTGATGAGAACTTTAATACCTTCATTCTAGTTCTTCCCGCTCCCCCTCTATAGCATCTTGCCTCCATTGCCATTGCTAACTCATCAGCTCTTCTAAATGAGCTAATAAATAGTGGTACAAGTAATGGAATTAAACTCTTCGCCTTTTGAATTATACCACCTGTTTCAAAATCTGCTCCTCTTGCCTTTTGAGCTTTCATAATCTTATCAGTCTCATCTATTAATGTAGGTATAAATCTTAAAGCTATTGTCATCATCATAGCTAATTCATGTGCTATTTCTTTACCTATAGGTCTTAATAGTCTTTCTATACCATCTGTAAGCTCTATAGGTGATGTAGTTAGTGTTAATACTGAAGTACCCATTATTAATAATACTAACCTTACAGCCATGAATACAGCTGTTCTTATTCCCTCTTCATATATCTTAATAAAACCAAATTCAAATAATAAAGCTCCGCCTCTTAACATAAATATGTTTAATACTGCAGTTAAAATTATTAAGAAAAATACTGGTTTTAAACCTTTATATAAATATCTAGGGGGTATTTGTGAAATGTATACCACCAATGCTAAAAAAGCAACAACAAACGCATACCCTACAAATTTATCAATTACAAATAAGCAAACTATAAATAATATTGATAATAATATCTTAGTTCTAGGGTCTAGCTTATGAACAAATGAATCGCCAGGCAAATATTGTCCTATAGTTATATCCTTAATCATAATTACTTTTCTCCCATATTAATTTTTTTATCATTCAGAAGAACTCTTAATAATTCCTTTTTACACTGTTCAACTGTAAATATCTCATCAGAAACATTAAATCCTCTTCTTCTTAATTCTCTCATTAAATAAGTAACCTGCGGTGCTCCTAATCCAATCTCCTCTAATGTATCAATTTCCTTAAATACATCTTTAGGTTCTCCTTGTAACGCTACTTTTCCATGATTCATAACTATTATTCTTTTAGCAAGCTTACCTACATCCTCCATACTATGACTAACTAAAATAATAGTCATTTTATACTCTTCATGAAGCTTTTTAATCTGAGATAAAATATCTTCTCTACCTTTTGGGTCTAATCCTGCTGTAGGTTCATCTAAAATTAAAACTTTTGGTTCCATTGCTATAACACCTGCAATAGCAACTCTTCTTTTTTGTCCTCCACTTAACTCAAATGGAGATACATCTTTATATTTTTCATAATCAAGGCCAACCATTTCCATAGCTCTTTTAACTCTAATTAATATCTCATCTTGCCCTAATCCTAAGTTAGTAGGTCCAAAAGCTATATCCTTTTCAATAGTTTCCTCAAATAATTGATACTCTGGATATTGAAATACCAATCCTACTTTTTTTCTTATATCTGATAATTTAACACCTTTTTCAGTTATATCGATATCATCAATTATTATCTTCCCTGAACTTGGTTCTAATAATCCATTTAGATGTTGAATCAATGTTGATTTTCCAGAACCAGTATGTCCTATTAATGCTATAAATTCTCCATCTTCTATATATAAATTAACATCATCTAATGCTTTTTTTTCAAAAGGAGTTTTTGGCATATAGATATGTGTTAAATTCTCTATTTTAATTGACATAACGCACTCACCATCTCATTCACATTTAAAATTTTAGTATCTATATCTATACCAGCTTTTTGTAGCTCATAGCATAACTCTGTAACCTGTGGTACATCTAATCCTATATCTTTCATTTTCTTAACTTGTGAAAAGACATCTCTAGGTATTCCTTCTAAAATAACTTTACCACCATCCATAACTATAACTCTATCAGCTTCTGCAGCTTCATCCATATAGTGAGTTATTAATACAACAGTTATTCCATATTTCTTGTTTACCTCTTTTATATTACGTAAAACCTCTTTGCGTCCTGATGGGTCTAACATAGCCGTAGGCTCATCAAATATTATACATTTAGGCTTCATTGCTAAAATACCTGCAATAGCAATTCTTTGCTTTTGTCCACCTGATAATAAATGTGGAGCATGTTTCTTATATTCAAGCATACCTACTTTTTCTAGAGCTTCATCAACTCTTTGTCTAATTTCCTCAGGAGGTACTCCTAAATTCTCTGGTCCAAAAGCTACATCTTCTTCAACTATAGTAGCGACTAATTGATTATCTGGATTTTGAAAAACCATGCCTGCTGCTGCTCTTATTTCCCATAAATTATTATCCTCTGAAGTATTTAATCCATTTACAACTACAGTTCCTTCACTTGGTAATAATAAAGCATTCATATGCTTTGCTATCGTTGATTTTCCTGATCCATTATGTCCTAATATAACTAGAAATTCCCCTTTTTCTACTTCAAGATTTACACCATTGATAGCATATTTTGGAGCTTTATCTTCAAAATTATCATATTTAAAAACTAAGTTCTTACACTCAATCATTTTTGTCAATTCAATCCCTCCCTTAGAAAGTAATAATAAATATCATATAAAAACTTTATATTTTTTCCATAAATTAATTATATATCATGTTAAATTATTTACAAGTGTATATACTTTAAATAAAAAGTTAAAATTTTTATATAATATCTAATTATATACAAAATGGGGATTAAGTATTAACTTAATCCCCTAATATATTATACTAATTCAAGTATAACAACTTCAGCTCCGTCCCCTCTTCTAGGGCCTTTTTTAATCATTCTAGTATATCCACCATTTCTGTCAGCATACTTTGGAGCGATTTCTTCAAATAAAGTTTTAACTACTTCTTCTTCTAAAACGTAAGATAAAACTTGTCTTCTAGCGTGAAGATCTCCTCTCTTAGCAAGAGTGATCATTTTTTCAGCTATACTTCTAGCTTCTTTAGCTCTTGTTTCAGTAGTCTCTATTTTACCATGCTTTAAAAAGCTTGTAACAAGACTTCTTAACATAGCTCTTCTTTGGTCTGTAGAAAGACCTAACTTACGATAACCTGCCATGGAATTTACCTCCTTACTTACTACTCGTCGCTTAGTTTTAAGCTTAAGCCTAATTCCTTAAGCTTTCTTTCAACTTCTTCTAAGGATTTCTTTCCTAGATTTCTAACTTTCATCATGTCGTCCATTGATTTGTTAGCTAATTCTTGAACAGTGTTGATACCAGCTCTCTTTAAACAGTTATATGATCTAACTGAAAGATCTAGTTCTTCAACTGTCATTTCTAGGACTTTTTCCTTTTTGTCTTCTTCTTTTTCTATCATAATTTCAACGTCGTTAGTAGCTACTCCTAAAGACATGAATAACTTAAAGTGCTCAATTAAAATCTTAGCTGATAAACTTATAGCTTCATCAATCTTAATAGTTCCATTAGTCCAGATTTCTAAAGTTAACTTATCGTAGTCAGTAATTTGACCAACTCTTGTATTTTCTACAGTGAAGTTAACTCTTTTTACTGGAGTGTATATAGAATCAACAGCTATTGCTGATAAAGGAAGTTCATCACTCTTATTTTTATTTTGAGTAACGTATCCTCTACCTCTGTTAACAGTTAACTCCATATATAACTTTCCGTTATCGTCTAAAGTTGCAATATGTAGGTCTTTGTTTACAACCTCAACGTCTCCATCTGTTTTTATATCTGCACCTGTTACTACTCCAGGTCCTTGAGCATCTATGTAGATAGTCTTTGGACCTTCACCTTCCATTGTTAATGCTAAAGATTTAATGTTTAAGATTAACTCAGTAACATCTTCTTTAACACCTTGTACAGTTGAGAATTCATGTAATACTCCGTCAATTTTAACTGATGTAGTAGCCACACCTGGAAGTGATGATAAAAGTATTCTTCTCATAGCATTTCCAAGTGTTATACCGTAACCTCTTTCAAGTGGTTCTACTACATACTTACCGTAAGTACCATCTTCATTCGATTCTATACACTCGATTATTGGCTTTTCTATTTCTAACATGTACAAACCCTCCTTATATTTAAAATGGCAACCTTATTACGAGGGCAACTGATTCCATACTTAAATCTAAGATATATTCGTTTTAAAACAAATATTAATTTATTATTTGCTGTATAACTCAACGATTAGAGTTTCGTTAACTGGTACGTCAATGTCTTCTCTAGCTGGTTCAGCAACTACTTTACCTTCATAGTTTTCAACGTTAGCTTCTAACCATTTTGGTAATGTCTTTGGATTTTCAACAAATGTCTTGAACTTTTCAGTTCCTCTGCTCTTTTCGCAAACAGCAATTACGTCATTTACTGAAACTCTGTATGAAGGGATATCTACCTTCTTACCATTTACTAAGAAATGTCCATGAGTAACTAATTGTCTAGCTTCGTTTCTTGAAGCACCATATCCTAATCTGTAAACAACGTTATCTAATCTCATTTCTAGTAACTTAAGTAAGTTTTCACCTGTGATACCTTTCATGTGATCAGCCTTTTCATAATATGTTCTGAATTGGCTTTCTAAAACTCCGTATATTCTTCTAGCTTTTTGCTTTTCTCTTAATTGTACTCCGTAGTTTGACATCTTCTTCTTAGCTGCGCCATGTTGTCCTGGTGCATAGCTTCTTCTTACGAAAGCACATTTATCTGTATAACATCTATCTCCCTTAAGGAATAGCTTTTGACCTTCTCTTCTACATAATCTACATGTAGCTCCAGTATATCTTGCCATTCGTTACACCTCCTGTTGAATTTATATAATAACTAGACTCTTCTTCTTTTTGGTGGTCTACATCCGTTGTGTGGAATTGGAGTAACATCTTTAATTAAAGTTACTTCTAATCCAGCAGCTTGTAATGATCTTATAGCTGCTTCTCTACCTGAACCTGGTCCCTTTACGTATACTTCTATACTCTTTAAACCGTGTTCCATAGCTGCTTTAGCTGCAGTTTCTGCTGCCATTTGTGCTGCGAAAGGAGTGCTCTTTCTTGATCCTCTGAATCCTAATGCACCAGCACTTGACCATGATAAAGCATTTCCAGCTGCATCAGTTAAAGTAACTATTGAGTTATTGAAAGTAGATTGAATGTGTGCAGCACCGTGCTCAACATTCTTTCTTTCTTTTCTTCTTCTAGTCTTCTTGACTTGTTTAGCTGCCATGTGTTTCCCTCCTTATTACTTCTTCTTGTTTGCGATAGTCTTCTTAGGACCTTTTCTAGTTCTAGCATTAGTCTTAGTTTTTTGTCCTCTAACTGGAAGACCTTTTCTATGTCTAATCCCTCTATAACAACCGATTTCTACTAATCTCTTAATGTTTAAAGCAACATCTCTTCTTAAGTCACCTTCAACTAATAAGTCTTTAATGTAGTTTCTGATTTCATTTACTTCATCTTCAGTAAGATCCTTAACTCTAGTGTCTGGATTGATTCCAGTAGTAGCTAAAATCTTTTGTGAAGTTGATAAACCTATTCCATATATATATGTTAGACCTATCTCAACTCTTTTTTCTCTTGGTAGGTCAACACCTGCTATTCTTGCCATTAATTTACACCTCCTGATAATTGAAATGCATTTATATTTGCTTGTTTTATTTATAATAAATTTTTAGGTCAATAGGAAAATTCCTATTGTCAGCCGTACCTAAAAACTATTTTCATCTAATTTAACGCCTATATAATAATATTGAAATTTCAGTAAAAAGTCAATATATTAATATTTGTAAATACATATGTCTAATACTTAATTATATTAGCCTTGTTTTTGCTTGTGCTTTGGATTTTCACAGATAACCATTACTTTTCCTTTTCTTCTTATAATCTTGCACTTTTCGCAAATAGGCTTAACTGATGGTCTTACTTTCATCGCTAACCCTCCTTGTTATTTATGGTAAACCAATTAATTGGTTTAATTTATTTAGCTCTCCAAGTAATTCTTCCTCTTGTTAGGTCATATGGAGAAAGTTCTATAGTAACCTTATCTCCAGGTAGAATTCTTATGAAGTTCATTCTTAACTTTCCTGAGATATGAGCTAGAATCTTATGACCACTCTCTAACTCAACTTGGAACATTGCATTAGGTAAAGCTTCTAAAACTACACCTTGCATTTCTATTACATCATCTTTTGACATAAGGTAATCAACCCTCCTTAACAATGCCTTTTTCTTTTAGAAATTTTTTAATCTTTAAATCAGCACCTCTATGTTGAGATATAATTGATGCTTTAATCTCATCATTTACATCTTCTAAAACAATAAAATGTTTTAGTTTTTTCTTCTTCGGCATCTGAATAGTTTTAGTCCTTCCGTTACTAAGAAGGTAATAATCATCATTTAATTTTTTAACAATAACATAATAATGATCCTTATCTCTTCCACATGTTGAAAGAACAACTTTTCCAATTAAGTCATTGTTTTGCAAATTTTTCACCTCGATGATTACCTTAGTCATAAATCTACAAGCCACCTTTTGGTATCATGCGAATTTATAACTAAGCAACACTTATTTAATTAGTGTTAATATTTCCGGCCCATCTGGTAAAATTACAACAGTGTTTTCGTAGTGAGCTGATAAGCTCTTATCTGCAGTAACAACTGTCCAGTCATCACCTGCGGTTTTCACTCTATATGTTCCCATGTTAACCATAGGCTCTATAGCTAGTGCCATACCAGCAACTAACTTGGGACCACGGCCAGGTCTACCAAAGTTAGGAACTTCAGGATCTTCATGAACTGTCTTTCCTATTCCATGACCTACGAAATCTCTTACAACTGAAAAACCATTAGCCTCTATATGATTCTGTATATTATGAGAAATATCAGATAGTCTGTTTCCAACGATAGCAGCTTCAACTCCCTTGAAGAATGATTCTTCAGTTACAGTTATAAGCCTTCTTGCTTCTTCAGAAATTTCACCAACAGCAAAAGTTCTTGCTGCATCACCATGGAAGCCATTTATTTCTGCTCCACAGTCAACGCTGATAATATCTCCTTCTTTTAATACATAACCTCCTGGTATTCCATGAACTACTTGCTCATTAACTGATATACATAGTGAAGCAGGAAATCCATAGAGCCCTTTAAATGAAGGTTTTGCCCCATGCTTAGTTATAAATTCTTCTGCTATTCTATCCAGTTCAGCAGTAGTTACTCCTGGTTTAACCTCTTTTTCAACAAGTAATAAAGTTTCAGCAACGATTTTTCCTGCCTGTCTCATTAGGTCAATTTCTTTTTCAGTCTTAATAATTATCATTAATTAACACTTCCTAATATGCTACAGATACTTTCAAAAACTTCGTTTATAGCTTTAGTTCCATCTACTGTTGATAATAAGTTTTTATTATTATAAAAATCAATCAGTGGTTGTGTTTGTCTTTCGTAGACCTCTAGTCTTTCACTAACTGTCTCTTCAGTATCATCTTTTCTTTGTACTATATCACTTCCGCAAACGTCGCACACACCATCTTTAGTAGGTGGATTGAATTTTACATGATAACTAGCTCCACATGATGGACATACTCTTCTTCCTGTCATTCTTTCAAGAATGAAACTGCTAGGTACTTCTATTGAAAGAGCTGTATCTAACTTTTCATTTCTATCTGCTAAAAATCCTTCTAGGGCTTCAGCTTGAGCAACAGTTCTTGGAAAACCATCTAATAGATATCCATTTTTACAGTCTTCCCAAGTAAGTCTATCCTTAACCATATTAATAGTTACTTCATCTGGAACTAACTGACCTTTATCCATGTAACTCTTTGCTTCTATTCCTAGAGGGGTTCCTTCAGAAATATTCTTTCTAAAGATATCCCCAGTAGAAATATGTGGTATAGAATATCTATTACTAATTGATTTTGCCTGTGTTCCTTTTCCAGCCCCAGGAGGACCTAATAATACTATCTTCACGGGCATCATCTCCATTATTAATCTATTTTAAGAATCCTTGATAGTGTCTCATTACTAATTGTGAATCAAGTTGTCTAGAAAAATCTAATCCAACTCCGATTAAAATTAATACAGATGTTCCACCGAATTGAATTCCTTTGAATGCTGTATAATTATTAACTATTGTTGGTAATACTGCTAAAACCGCTGCAAATACTCCTCCGATTAAAGATACTTTAGTAAGTAACTTTTCAAAATACTTCTCTGTTGGAGCTCCTGGTCTAACACCTGGAATAAATCCTGCAGATTTATGAAGATTTTCAGCCATTTCATCTGGTTTAAAAGTGATTTGAGTATAGAACCAAGTAAAGAATATAGTGAACACAGCATAGAATACTGGGTACATCCATGTTTCTTTATTGAATATACTATATGGACTATGTAAAATCCATGTTGACCAACTCTTACCAGGGAAGAAATTAGCTATTGTCTCAGGGAACATCATTACTGACATTGCAAAGATTATAGCAATAACCGCTGATCCTATTATACTTAGTGGAATATGTGTAGATTGCCCTTTCATAACCTTGCTTCCAACAGCTTTACCAGCATATTGAACAGGTACTCTTCTCTCTGCTAATGAGAAGAAAATACTTATTGCTAGTAGTGCAACTACAGCTACTAAGAATATGGTAATTTCTACTATTCCTACTTGACCAGCTTCCTTTAATGTAAATAATGACATTAAAGTCATTGGTAATTGAGATACGATATTGACAAATATTAATATTGATACCCCGTTACCGAATCCTCTTTGAGTTATTTGGTCTCCAAGCCACATACAGAATGTAGAACCAACTACTAAAGAAATTAATACTACTGCTTTTTCAGCTGTATTTAATCCTGTAGCAGCTCCTTGAGAAGATATCATAGTGAATATTCCCATTGCTAAAACGAATCCTATTCCTATTGATAAGTATCTTGTAATACTTTGTATCTTCTTTCTACCTTCTTCACCTTCTTTAGAAAGTTGTTCTAATGAAGGAATTGCAATTGTTAGTAATTGCACTATGATTGAAGCATTAATATATGGAGAAACTGCTAAAGCAAATATGCTAAAGTTTTTTAAAGCTCCTCCTGATATTAAGTTATAAAAACTTAATAATCCTCCAGATTCAGTTACTTGTGTCAAATATGATGTCTCAATCCCAGGAACAGGAATATGTATCCCTATCCTGAAAATTGCTACTAAAAATATCGTCCATAAAAATTTCTTTCTTAATTCGGGAACCTTCCAGGCATTACGTAGGGTTGATAGCATATTAAATCACCTCAACTTTTCCTCCGGCTGCTTCGATTTTCTCTGCCGCTTGTTTAGAGAATTTGCATCCCTTAACAGTTAGGCTTTTTTCTATAGTTCCGTTACCTAATATCTTAACTCCGTCTAGAACCTTAGATATTACTCTAGTTTCTAATAATAATTCAGGAGTTACTTCTGTACCATTTTCAAATATGTTTAATCTATCAACGTTGATAGAAACGTACTTTTTAGCGAAGATATTTGTGAATCCTCTCTTAGGAAGTCTTCTGTATAAAGGCATTTGACCACCTTCAAAACCAGGTCTTACTCCACCACCTGATCTAGCGTTTTGTCCTTTTTCACCTTTACCAGCGTTTCTTCCTAAACCTGAACCAGTACCTCTACCAACTCTTTTAGGAGCTTTTCTGCTTCCAGCTGCTGGTTTTAATTCATGAAGTTTCATATCTTAGTGCACCTCCTCGTTCTTATACTTCTTCTACTTTTAATAAGTAGTCAACTTTGTTGATCATACCTCTGATTTGAGGAGTATCCTCATGCTCTACAGTCTTGTTGATTTTTCTTAGACCAAGGGCATTTGCAGTAGCGATATGGTCTTTCTTTCTTCCGATTAAGCTCTTAACTAAAGTAACCTTTATCTTTGCCATTGCTTATACCTCCTAACCTAAAATTTCCTCAACAGTTTTGCCTCTTAACTTAGCTATATCTTCAGCTGTTCTTAAGCTTGCTAAACCATTGATTGTAGCATTTACCATGTTTCTTGGATTGTTTGAACCTAAAGACTTAGCTCTAACGTCCTTTAATCCTGCTAATTCAAGGACAGCTCTTGCTGGACCTCCAGCGATAACTCCTGTACCTTCTTTAGCTGGCATTATTAGAACTTTACCAGTTCCAAATTTACCATATATTTCGTGAGGAACTGTTGTTCCAACTATAGCAACGCTAACCATGTTTTTCTTAGCGTCTTCGATACCTTTTTTAATTGCTTCTGGGATTTCGATTGACTTACCCATTCCTACGCCTACGTGTCCGTTTTCGTCACCAACAACAACTAAAGCGCTGAATCTGAAGTTTCTACCACCCTTAACAACCTTAGTAACTCTGTTTATAAAAACAACCTTTTCCTTAAGGTCTAGTGTGCTAGGATCGATTCTCATTGATTTCCCTCCTTGTTTTATTAGAATTTTAAGCCTGCTTCTCTAGCGCTATCTGCTAATACTTGAACTCTTCCGTGATATACGTATCCACCTCTGTCAAATACAACTTCAGTTATACCCTTATCTACAGCTCTCTTAGCGATTAATTCACCAACAAGCTTTGCAGCTTCTTTGTTTCCACCAACTTTTAAGTTTAAATCCTTATCTAAAGTTGAAGCAGATACTAAAGTAACAGCATTTACATCATCTATTATTTGAGCGTATATATTCTTTTCACTTCTATATACTGAAAGTCTTGGTCTTTCAGGAGTACCAGAAACTTTCTTACGTACTCTAAGGTGACGCTTTACTCTACTTGAATTTTTGTCTACCTTTTTAAACATACGGTCCACTCCTTTCTATTATTTCTTACCAGTCTTACCTTCTTTACGTCTGATAACTTCGCCTTCAAACTTAATACCTTTACCCTTATATGGTTCTGGTTTTCTCCATTTTCTTATATCAGCTGCAACAGCTCCAACTACTTGCTTATCTATACCTGATATAACAACTTTAGTAGCTGATGGAGTTTCGAAAGTTATCCCTTCAACTGCTTTTATTTCAACTGGATGTGAGAATCCTAAGTTCATTACTAAGTTTTTACCTTGTAATTGAGCTCTGTAACCAACACCAACTAATTCTAGAGTTTTTTGGAATCCCTTTTCAACTCCTATAATCATGTTGTTGATTAATGCTCTAGTTAATCCATGAAGAGCTCTGTGCTCTTTTACATCGCTAGGTCTAGTTACAACAACTTGGTTGTCTTCAACTGCAATATTAATGTCTTTAGCCATAGTTTTAACTAATTCACCTTTTGGTCCTTTAACAGTAACTACGTTACCTTCAGCAACAGTTACAGTTACACCAGTAGGGATAGCTATTGGTAATCTACCTACTCTTGACATAATCGCACCTCCTATTTTACTTGTTAGATATATATGTTAATCTAGTTAATTTCTCTTTTTAGTTTAGAAACTACCAAACGTAGCAAAGAACTTCTCCGCCTAATCCCATTTTTCTAGCTTCTCTATCAACTACTATTCCTTTTGAAGTTGATATAACAGCAACTCCTAGTCCGTTAAGAACTCTTGGAACTTCGTCTTTCTTACAGTAAACTCTTAAACCTGGTTTAGATATTCTCTTTATACCAGTTATAACTCTTTCTTTGTTTGAGCCATATTTAAGAGCTATTCTCATCATTGGAACTACACCATCATTATATTCTTCAATATTTTTGATGTATCCCTCTTGTAATAATATATTTGCAACAGCCTTCTTTACATTTGAAGAAGGTACTTCTACAACTTCGTGTCTCACAGAATTTGCATTTCTAATACGAGTTAGTAAATCTGCGATAGGATCTGTCATAACCATTTAATTTGCCTCCTTTCACTGGTTCAAGTCTACCAACTTGCTTTTCTACATCCTGGGATTTCACCCTTGTAAGCAAGTTCTCTAAAGCATATACGACAAATACCAAATTTTCTTAGTACTGCATGTGGTCTTCCACATATTCTGCATCTTGTATAAGCTCTTGTAGTGTATTTAGGTGTTTTGCTCCACTTTTCAATAATAGCTTTACGTGCCACAGTTTTCCCTCCTTATTTTTGAGCGAATGGCATTCCAAGGAATCTTAATAATTCTCTTGCTTCTTCGTCAGTTTTTGCACTAGTAACGAAGATTATATCCATTCCTCTAACTTTATCGATTTTATCGTATTCTATTTCTGGGAATATTAATTGCTCTTTAATTCCTAATGAATAGTTTCCTCTTCCATCGAAAGCCTTATCTGAAACTCCTCTGAAGTCTCTAACTCTTGGAAGGGCTATTGACACTAGTTTGTCAGCAAATTCAAACATTTTAGTTCCTCTTAATGTTACTTTGCATCCTAATGCCATGTTTTCTCTTATCTTAAAGTTTGCAACTGATTTCTTCGCTCTAGTTAAGATTGGCTTTTGACCAGTGATTAAAGTTAAATCTGCAACAGCTGATTCTAAAACCTTTTGGTTATCTTTAGCCTCTCCAACTCCCATGTTTATAACTATTTTTTCAAGCTTTGGAACTTCCATAATATTTTTATATCCGAACTTTTCAATCATCGCTTGAACTACTTCATTTTTGTACTTTTCTTGAAGTCTTGGTGTCATTATAAGTACCTCCTTTCAAATTCTAGAATGTTTCTCCGCACTTCTTACAAGTTCTAACCTTAGTACCATCTTCTAAGATTTTGTTGCTAATTCTTGTAGCATTTTTGCATTTTGTGCAGTATAACATAACTTTTGAGCTGAATATAGCTCCCTCTTTTTCTATTATACCACCTTGAGCGTTTGCTCTTGTTGGCTTTTGGTGTTTCTTTACTATGTTAACTCCTTGAACAAGAACCTTTCCTGTCTTTGGATATACTTTTAAAACTTCACCAGTCTTTCCAGCATCTTTACCAGAAATAACTACTACTGTGTCGTTCTTTCTAACGTGTAACTTCAAATTAGCCACCTCCTTATTATAGAACTTCTGGTGCTAATGATAATATTTTATTGAATTCTTTATCTCTTAGCTCCCTAGCAACAGGCCCGAATATACGAGTTCCTCTTGGTTGCTTGTCGTCTTTTATTATAACTGCTGCGTTTTCATCAAATTTGATGTATGAACCGTCAGCTCTTCTTAATCCTCTTACTGATCTAACTATAACAGCTTTTACAACGTCACCTTTTTTAACAACTCCGCCTGGTGTTGCACTTTTAACGCTAGCAACTATTATATCTCCAATGTTACCGAACTTTCTTTTTGATCCGCCTAAAACTCTGATACACATGATTTCTTTTGCACCTGAGTTATCTGCTACCTTTAGTAAGGTTTGTTGTTGTATCATTGAATTTTACCCTCCTTTCAGTCTTTAAAGCTTATTTAGCTCTTTCAACTATTTCAACAAGTCTCCATCTCTTATCTTTAGATAATGGTCTAGTTTCCATTATTAATACTCTATCATTAATTTTTGCTTCATTATTTTCATCATGAGCTTTAAATTTAGTAGTTCTGTTTACTGTTTTCCCGTAAAGTGGATGTCTTACTTTAGTTTCAACAGCAACAACGATAGTTTTTTCCATTTTATCAGAAACAACTCTACCGATTCTCTTTTTTCTTAATCCTCTTTCCATTAGGGGCTACCTCCTTCCAGATTTACTGTTCAAATGCCCTGATCTCTTCTTCTCTTATGATGGTTTTGATTTGGGCTATAGATTTTTTCACTTCTTTTATTCTCATAGGATTTTCTAATTGACCTGTAGCTAATTGGAATCTTAAATTGAATAATTCAGCTTTAAGGTCGTTTAATTTAACCTTTAAATCTTGAGGATTATTTGCTCTTAATTCTTTTAACTCTCTAGCCTTCATTATTCTTCACCACCCATTTCCTCAAAATCTCTTCTTGTAACGAACTTACACTTTACAGGAAGTTTGTGTGATGCAAGTCTCATTGCTTCTCTTGCAACTTCTTCGTTAACTCCTGATAATTCAAATAATACTCTACCAGGTTTAACTACAGCTACCCAGTATTCTGGTGAACCTTTACCAGAACCCATTCTTGTTTCAGCTGGTTTTTCAGTAACTGGCTTATCTGGGAATACTTTTATCCAAAGTTTTCCACCTCTTCTAATGTATCTATTTATAGCAATTCTGGCAGATTCAATTTGATTGCTTGTAATCCAACCACAAGTTTGCGCTTGTATACCGAAATCTCCGTATGCAAGGAAATTACCTCTAGTTGCCTTACCTTTCATTCTACCACGTTGTACCTTACGATGCTTTACTCTTTTAGGCATTAACATGACTTATTCCTCCTTTCTTATGCGTTAACTTCTTCCTTCTTTTCAACTTTTTTAGTTGGAAGAACTTCTCCATTATAAACCCAAACTTTAACTCCGATTTTTCCGTATGTTGTATCTGCTTCAGCAAATCCATAATCGATATCAGCTCTTAATGTTTGTAGTGGAATTGTTCCTTCATGATATTGTTCAGTTCTAGCGATTTCAGCTCCGCCTAATCTTCCTGAACAAGCAGTTTTAACACCCTTAGCTCCTAATTTCATAGCTCTTTGGATGCTTTGCTTCATAGCTCTTCTGAAAGATACTCTCTTTTCTAATTGAGCAGCTATATTTTCAGCTACTAATTGAGCATTAGCTTCTGCATTCTTAACTTCAACGATGTTGATTAAGATGTTCTTTCCATTTACTAATTTTGCAACCTTAGCTTTTAAAGCTTCGATTCCTGCTCCACCTTTACCGATAACAACACCTGGTTTAGCAGTATATATATTTAACTTAACTCTCTTAGCAGCTCTTTCGATTTCTATCTTAGAGATACCAGCTGAGAAAAGTTCCTTCTTTACGAATTCTCTTATTTTGTTATCTTCGATTAAGTTGTCTGCAAAAGTCTTCTTGTCAGCGTACCATTTTGCATCCCAACCCTTGATAACTCCTACTCTAAGTCCGTGAGGATGTACTTTTTGACCCACTATTGTTTCCCTCCTTCTTTATTAAGCTCTTTCTTTAACTACTACTGTAATATGACTTGTTCTCTTGTTGATTCTGAATGCTTTACCGTGATCCATTGGTCTGAATCTCTTTAATGTTGGACCAGCACCTACGAATGTTTCTGCAACATATAAGTTTTCAACGTTTAAGTCATGATTGTTCTCTGCGTTTGCAACAGCTGATTTTAAAACTTTGTTTATAACAACTGCAGCATCCTTTGGAGTATATTGTAATATAGCGAAAGCTTCGTTAACACTCTTTCCTCTTATTAAATCAAGAACAACTCCTACTTTCATTGGAGATATTCTAACGTATTTAGCTATAGCTCTAGCTTCCATTTATGTTCCTCCTTTCTGAGATTACTTTCTCTTTCTTGATGCTTTCTCGTCGTAATCGTGTCCTTTATAAGTTCTAGTAAGAACGAATTCTCCTAACTTATGTCCAACCATATCCTCTGAAACATAAACTGGAACGTGCTTTCTTCCATCGTGAACAGCGATTGTATGACCGATCATTTGTGGGAAAATTGTTGAACTTCTTGACCAAGTCTTAACAACTTTTTTCTCACCATTAGCGTTCATTTCTTCTATTTTCTTTAAAAGTCCTTCGTGTACGAAAGGCCCTTTTTTAATTGATCTACTCACTATTTTTGCCTCCCTTCATAATCTCTAGGCTTAGCAAACCTCGAAGAGAATTAAAATTCTCTTCAATTATTTGCTATTTCTTCTCTTAATTATAAATCTATCAGAATACTTCTTATTCTTTCTAGTCTTGTATCCAAGAGCTGGTTTACCCCAAGGAGTAACTGGACTTGGTCTACCGATTGGTGATCTACCTTCACCACCACCATGAGGGTGATCGCAAGGGTTCATTACAGAACCTCTAACTGTAGGTCTCCATCCCATGTGTCTCTTTCTACCTGCTTTACCAATGTTGATGATATCGTTAGTAGTGTTAGAAACTGTTCCGATTGTAGCTCTACATTCGATTCTTACATATCTCATTTCACCTGATGGTAATCTTAATGTAGCGTAATCGCCTTCCTTAGCCATTAATTGAGCTGAAGTACCAGCTGATCTTACCATTTGACCACCTTTACCAGCCTGTAATTCGATGTTGTGAATTACTGTACCAACTGGCATGTGCTTTAATTGTAAACAGTTACCTGGTTTGATATCTGCTTCTGGTCCAGATACTACTGTATCTCCAACCTTTAATCCTACTGGAGCAAGTATGTATCTCTTTTCTCCATCAGCATATACAACTAACGCAATGTAAGCTGTTCTGTTTGGATCGTATTCTATAGTAGCAACTCTTGCTGGAATACCATCCTTGTTTCTCTTGAAATCTATTATTCTGTATTTTCTCTTAGCTCCACCACCGTGGTGTCTTACAGTTATTTTACCTTGAGCATTTCTACCACCAGTTTTCTTTAAAGAAACAAGAAGTGATTTCTCTGGGCTATTTGTAGTTATTTCTTCAAAAGTAGCCATAGTCATTTCTCTTCTTGATGGTGTAGTAGGTCTAAACTTTTTAACTGCCATGCTAATTCCCTCCTTCTTTAAGCTTCTCTGGCTTTGTCGCCAATACTACGCTTTTTTAAAATTATTGCATTCCTTCAAAGAATTCAATAGCTTTGCTGTCTTGAGCTAAAGTAACGATAGCTTTCTTTTGGTCAGCTCTCTTACCAACATGTACGCCCATTCTCTTAGTTTTTCCCATAGTTCTGATTGTTTGAACTTTTTCAACTTTAACGCCGAAAATTTCTTCACAAGCTCTTTTTATTTGAACTTTGTTAGCATTCATGTGAACTATGAAAGTGTACTTCTTTTCTGCCATAGCAGTCATAGATTTTTCAGTTATAACAGGCTTTCTTATTATATCGTGGCTTGTTAACTTCATTATGCGTACACCTCCTCAATCTTTGTTACGGCATCCTTAGTTACCATTACTGTTGGATACTTTAATAAATCATAAACATTGATGTTGTTAACAGGTAATACTGCTACCCCCTCAATATTTCTAGCAGATTTATAAACATTTTCGTTAGATTCAGCAGTGATGATTAATGTCTTCTTAGCTTCGAAAGCTTTTAACATTTCAACAACTTGCTTTGTCTTTGGTGCTTCGAAATCTAAGCTTTCTAAAACTACCATTTCGTTGTTTTGAACCTTGCTAGTTAATGCTGATACCATAGCAACTCTTTTCATGCTCTTTGGTATTGACATTCTGTAATCTCTTGGCTTTGGTGCGAATACAACTCCACCTTTGATCCATTGTGGTGCTCTGATTGAACCTTGTCTTGCTCTACCAGTTCCCTTTTGTCTCCAAGGCTTGATTCCGCCTCCTCTAACCTCAGCTCTAGTTTTAGCTGATTGAGTTCCTTGTCTCTTGTTAGCTAATAATGCAACAACTACTTGATGCATTGCAGCTTCATTCACTTCTACTGCGAATACTTTATCATTTAATTGGATATCTCCAACTTGCTTTGCTTCTTTGTTAAATAATCCTACTGTAGGCATCCTATTTCCTCCTTTCTACAGAATTAAGCTTTAACTGCGTTTCTTATTACTACTGTGCTCTTATTTGCACCAGGGATACCACCCTTAACTAGTATTAAGTTCTTTTCTGGGATAACTCTAACTACTTCTAAGTTCATTACTGTAGTGTTAACAGCACCCATATGTCCTGGCATTTGCTTGTTCTTGAATGTTTTTGATGGATCTGATGAAGCTCCCATTGAACCTACTGCTCTGTGGAACTTAGAACCGTGTGACATTGGTCCTCTGTTAGCATTCCATCTCTTGATAACACCTTGGAATCCCTTACCTTTAGAAACTCCAGAAACGTCAACTTTTTCACCAGCAGTGAATATGTCAGCCTTTATTTCTTGACCAACTTCGTATTCGTTAGCGTTATCTAATCTAAATTCTTTTAAAGTTCTTCTTAAAGAAACTCCTGCTTTAGCGAAATGACCTTTAACTGGTTTATTCACTAACTTTTCTCTTATTTCACCGAAACCTACTTGTATTGCTTCATAACCATCCTTTTCGATAGTCTTCTTTTGAACAACAACACATGGGCCAGCTTCTACTACAGTTACAGGAACAACTTTTCCATTCTCGTCGAATATTTGAGTCATACCTATTTTCTTACCGATTATAGCTTTTTTCATGTATTTACACCTCCTAAACGTATTAGCGGATTGCTTAGCAATCATAACCGTTCAACTTTTCGTTTAAATATTAATTATAGCTTTATTTCGATATCCACACCAGCTGGTAAGTTTAATCTCATTAAAGCATCAACAGTCTTTGGTGATGGATTAACGATGTCGATTAATCTCTTGTGTGTTCTGATTTCGAATTGTTCTCTTGAATCTTTGTACTTGTGAACAGCTCTTAAGATTGTTATTACATCTTTCTCAGTTGGTAGTGGTACTGGACCTACAACCTTTGCACCTGTAGTCTTTGCTGTTTCAACGATTTTTTCAGCTGATTGATCTAATATTGTGTGATCAAAAGCCTTTAATCTGATTCTTATTTTTTGTTTTGACATTCTGGTTTCCCTCCTTTTCATGTACGCTTTACTTCTAACGCACAACAGCGATAGTTCTGTAAACTGTTCCTGGTGTTTCATATATATGAAACGTAAAACTAATCACTGTCGTTGGATTCTAGATCCTAACTTGCTCCTCAAGAATAACCCGGAAGTCCGACAACCTCTTGATTCATCGCGTCATATTACACAACTTCTTTATTATACTATGTTTACATATCTTTATCAAGACTTTTTTTATTGTTTTTTCATCGTCATTATTGGATTTTAAAGTAAATAATTTCTGTGTTTTTTCTCAATTTGCAATTAATATTCTATAATGATTTTTAATTTTAATCAATAGTTATTTAGATGTAATTTTAGCCTTTTTTAGATTATCTTTTTTAATCTTCCCCTAAACTTCACATGTTAAACATTATCATCCATAAAAAATTTTTTTTAAATAAAAAAAAGAATAAGGGCGTCCCCTTATTCTTTTCAATTGTCATGACTTTTTTAGCGCTTATATATTTGTAAGAAATTAATCTTTTAATTTTAAAAGTTATACATTTATAATTGAAATTATTCGATTATAGATGTAACAACTCCTGAACCTACAGTTCTTCCACCTTCTCTGATAGCGAATCTTAAACCTTCGTCCATAGCAACTTGAGTTATTAATTCAACGTTCATATCGATGTGGTCTCCAGGCATAACCATTTCCATACCATCTGGTAATTTGATTGATCCTGTAACGTCTGTTGTTCTGAAGTAGAATTGTGGTCTGTATCCATCGAAGAATGGAGTATGTCTTCCACCTTCTTCTTTCTTAAGTACGTATACTTGACCTACGAACTTGCTGTGTGGATTTACTGATCCAACTTTTGCTAATACTTGACCTCTTTCGATGTCAGTTCTTTGAACACCTCTTAATAATGCTCCGATGTTGTCTCCAGCTTGAGCTTCATCTAGTAACTTTCTGAACATTTCTATTCCTGTTACTACTACTTTTCTCTTTTCTTCCATTAATCCTACGATTTCAACTTCGTCTGATACGTGAAGAACTCCTCTTTCAACTCTTCCTGTTGCAACTGTTCCTCTACCAGTGATTGTAAATACGTCTTCTACTGGCATTAAGAATGGCTTATCAGTAGCTCTTTCTGGTGTTGGGATGTAGCTGTCTACAGCATCCATTAATTCCATGATGCAAGCTGTTGCTTCTGGATCTGTTGGGTTTTCTAATGCTCTTAAAGCTGAACCCTTGATTACTGGAATGTCATCTCCTGGGAAGTTGTATTCAGAAAGTAATTCTCTAACTTCCATTTCAACTAATTCTAATAATTCTTCGTCGTCAACCATATCTGCTTTGTTTAAGAATACAACGATGTAGTCAACACCAACTCTTGAAGCTAGTAGTATGTGCTCTCTTGTTTGAGGCATTGGACCGTCTGCAGCTGAACAAACTAAGATTGCTCCGTCCATTTGTGCAGCACCAGTGATCATGTTCTTAACATAGTCAGCGTGTCCTGGACAGTCTACGTGAGCGTAGTGTCTATGTTCTGTTTCGTATTCAACGTGAGCTGTATTGATTGTGATTCCTCTTTCTTTTTCTTCTGGAGCCTTATCGATATCTGCATAGTTGAATGCTTCAGCGAATCCTCTGTTTGCTAATACTGTTGTAATAGCCGCTGTTAATGTAGTCTTACCGTGGTCTACGTGACCGATTGTTCCAATGTTAACGTGTGGTTTGCTTCTTTCGAATTTTTGCTTTGCCATTTGAAATTCCTCCTTATGGAAATAAAATTTTTCAACTTAACAGAATAAATAAACTGTTATGCTTTAAATTTTATAATTATTTAAATTAGTTATTTTTAAAATTTATATTAATATTTATGATGAAGTCCATAACTTAATTATGAACAACATCACAAAAAATTATTACATATTATTTAGCTCTTTTTCCAGCTACTTCTTCTTGAATGCTCTTTGGAACTTCTTCATAGTGATCGAATACCATTGAGTAAGTACCTCTACCTTGAGATCTAGATCTTAAAGTAGTTGCATATCCGAACATTTCTGCTAGTGGAACGTATGCTCTTATAATTTGAGCTCCATTAACAGCTTCCATTCCTTCCATTCTACCTCTTCTTGAGTTGATGTCACCAATAACATCTCCCATGTACTCTTCAGGAACAGTTACTTCAACCTTCATCATTGGTTCAAGTAATACTGGACTTGCTTTTTGCATAGCGTTCTTGAACGCCATAGAACCAGCGATTTTGAATGCCATTTCTGATGAGTCAACTTCATGGTAAGAACCGTGTACTAACTTAACTTTGAAGTTTATAACTTCGTATCCAGCTATTATACCGTTCTTAGCAGCTTCTTGAATA
Organism: Clostridium sp. NSJ-49; assembly: GCF_014287725.1. Classification (NCBI taxonomy): domain Bacteria; kingdom Bacillati; phylum Bacillota; class Clostridia; order Eubacteriales; family Clostridiaceae; genus Clostridium; species Clostridium sp. NSJ-49. The sequence continues at coordinate 69,437 of NZ_JACOOP010000006.1, forward strand.
CCAGCATCGATTGCAGGAATATATTCTCTTGGAACAGCTCCTCCAACGATAGCATTTTCAAATACGTATTCTCCTTCAGTTGGTTCCATTTCAATTACAGCGTGACCGTATTGACCCTTACCACCTGATTGCTTAGCGTACTTAGCTTCAGCTTTAACAGCAGATCTGATAGTTTCTTTGTAAGCAACTTGAGGAGCACCTACATTACATTCAACCTTGAATTCTCTTTGAAGTCTATCAACGATGATGTCTAAGTGTAACTCACCCATACCAGCGATGATTGTTTGACCTGTTTCTTGATCAGTCCAAGTCTTGAATGTTGGATCTTCTTCAGCTAACTTAGCTAAAGCTAATCCCATCTTTTCTTGACCAGCTTTTGTCTTTGGCTCGATAGCTACAGATATAACTGGTTCTGGGAATTCCATAGATTCAAGTATGATTGGTGCATTTTCATCACATAAAGTATCACCAGTTGTAGTGTTCTTTAATCCGATGATTGCTCCTAATTCACCTGCTTCTAAAGATTCAACTTCTTCTCTTGTATTAGCATGCATCTTAACAAGTCTTCCGATTCTTTCTTTCTTACCTTTTGTTGAGTTAAGAACGTATGAACCACTGTTCATTACACCAGAATAAATTCTTGTGAATGCAAGTTTTCCAACGAATGGGTCAGTAGCAATTTTGAATGCTAATGCAGCCATTGGAGCTTCATCTGAAGCTTCTCTTGAATCTTCTTCACCTTCTAAAGTTTGACCTTGGATAGCAGGAATGTCTAATGGTGATGGTAAGTAAGCAACAACCCCATTAATCATTTCTTGAACACCCTTGTTCTTGTATGAAGAACCACAGATACATGGAACTATTTCGTTAGCTATAGTAGCTTTTCTTAAAGCAGCATGTAACTCTTCTTCAGTTATGTCTTCACCTTCTAGGTATTTTTCCATTAATTCTTCATCAGTTTCAGCTATTGCTTCTATCATAGCCATTCTGTATTCTTCAGCTTGATCAGCTAAATCTGCAGGAATTTCTTCAATTCTTACATCTTTACCTAAATCATCGTAAGTTATGATAGCATGGTTAGCTATTAAGTCAACCATTCCTCTGAAGTCAGCTTCAGCACCTACTGGTATTTGTATTGGAACTGCATTTGCTTTTAATCTATCTCTTACAGTGTTTATACATCTGAAGAAGTCAGCACCTGTAGCATCCATTTTATTAACATATATCATTCTTGGAACGCCATACTTATCTGCCTGTCTCCAAACAGTTTCAGTTTGTGGTTCAACACCACTCTTAGCGTCAAGAACTGTAACAGCTCCGTCAAGAACTCTTAATGATCTCTCAACCTCAACTGTAAAATCTACGTGTCCTGGAGTATCGATTATGTTTAATTCATGACCTTCCCAGAAACAAGTTGTAGCAGCAGAAGTAATTGTTATACCTCTTTCTTGCTCTTGAACCATCCAGTCCATTTGTGAAGCACCTTCGTGCGTTTCACCGATTTTGTGAGTTTTTCCAGTATAGAATAATATACGCTCAGTAGTAGTTGTTTTACCAGCATCTATATGAGCCATTATTCCAAAGTTACGGAATTTATCTAATGGATATTTTCTAGCCATTGTATGTCCTCCTCTCAATGAGTAATTTTATATTCGACAAAACTGTTTTGGCACAAGCCAAAACAGTTTTTGTATTAGTATCTGTAGTGAGCGAATGCTTTGTTTGCTTCTGCCATCTTGTGAGTATCTTCTCTCTTCTTAACAGCAGCACCAGTATTGTTAGCTGCGTCTAATAATTCCCCAGCTAATCTTTCAGCCATAACTTTTTCGCCTCTTTTTCTAGCTGCAGCTAAAATCCATCTTAAACCTAAAGTTTGTCTTCTTTCAGGTCTAACTTCTATTGGAACTTGGTAGTTAGCACCACCTATTCTTCTAGCTTTAACTTCTAATAAAGGCATTACATTGTTCATAGCTTCTTCAAATACTTCTAAAGCATCTTTGCCTGTTTTTTGCGCCATTATTTCAAACGCTTCGTAGCATATCTTTTGAGCTACTCCCTTTTTACCATCTTCCATAACGTTGTTTATTAACTTAGTAACAACCTTTGAGTTGTACATTGGATCTGGTAATACATCTCTCTTAGCGATAAATCCTTTTCTTGGCACTTTTCTTCCCTCCTTAACAATTTTAAATTTAAGTTCATCGGTACTCGGTAAAGTCTTACCCTACCGCAAAGTGCTTCGCTTCTTACATTTATATAAACCATATGTATTGCTATCTATAGTGTATAATCAATGCCGAAGATAAGCACTATTTTAGTTTAAGAAACTACTTTTTCTTAGGTCTCTTAGCACCGTATTTAGATCTTCCTTGCATTCTGTTAGCTACTCCAGCACAGTCAAGTGCTCCTCTAACGATATGGTATCTAACACCAGGAAGGTCCTTAACTCTTCCACCTCTTATAAGAACAACGCTGTGCTCTTGTAAGTTGTGTCCTACACCACCGATGTAAGCAGTAACTTCGAATCCGTTTGTAAGTCTTACTCTGGCAATTTTTCTTAAAGCTGAGTTAGGCTTCTTTGGAGTAGTAGTTTTTACAACAGTACAAACTCCTCTTCTTTGTGGACACTCGTTAAGTGCTGGTGCTGTAGATTTGTTAACAACAGTTTTTCTACCTTTTCTTACTAATTGGCTTATAGTTGGCATTTTGTCACCTCCTGAAATTTATTTATCTATATTAAATAAGATAAACGCATATTAATCATTAAGTACTAATGTAGCAGCTGATTTAACATCAATCCCACTCATTTTCCCTAGTTCTTTCATAGTAGATATTTCTACTATCTCTACGTTATTCTCTTTAGCAAGCTCTATTAACGGTAATACAAGCTTACTAATTGCATCTTTAGCTACATATAAAACTTTGCCGTTTCTAATGAGTTTTTGGCATTGCTTTACGCCTATGACTTTCTTTCCTACAATTTTGTCTAACATGAAATCCCCCCTCATTATAAAGTTCATAGAGACATTTGCATGTCTCTATGAATCATGCAGACATTTATCTTGTAGTGTAGCTTTTTAAAAATCACACAATTGGTATTTTATCATTTAAGCATACACATGTCAATAAATTTACATTGTATTATTCAATTACATCAATTGTTTCAATTTCTTCGTCTTCACTCTCTACATCAAGGTCTACAGATCTGTATCTCATCATACCTGTACCAGCTGGAATTAACTTACCTATAATTACATTTTCTTTTAATCCAACTAAAGGATCTACCTTACCTTTGATTGCTGCTTCTGTAAGAACTCTAGTAGTTTCTTGGAATGATGCAGCTGATAGGAAACTATCAGTAGCTAAAGCTGCTTTAGTAATACCTAATAAAGCAATTTCACCTTGTGCTTCTTCTCCTCCAAACTCTCTAACTCTTTCATTTTCAGCTTCGAAGTCGAACATATCTATCATAGTACCTGGTAATAAATCAGTATCTCCTGAATCTGAAACCTTAACTTTTCTTGTCATTTGTCTAACAACAACTTCTAAGTGCTTATCGTTGATATCAACCCCTTGAAGTCTATAAACTTTTTGAACTTCAGAAAGTAAGTATCTTCTAGCTCCTTCAACACCTTTGATATTCATAATATCATGAGGGTTAACTGAACCTTCTGTTATTTCATCTCCAGCTTCTATAACATCTCCATCTGAAACTTTTAATCTTGATCCAAATGGTATGTCGTAGCTACGTTCTTCACCATCAGAACCCATTACGTAAACAGTTCTCTTCTTCTTAGTTTCTTCTACTCTTACAGAACCTGAGATTTCACTTACTATAGCTAATCCCTTTGGTTTTCTAGCTTCAAATAATTCTTCAACTCTAGGAAGACCTTGAGTGATATCCGCACCGGCAACACCACCAGTATGGAATGTTCTCATTGTAAGCTGAGTACCTGGTTCTCCGATAGATTGTGCAGCTATTATACCAACAGCTTCACCAATATTTATTTTTTGAGCTGTAGCCATGTTCATACCGTAACACTTAGCACAAACACCAATCTTACAAGAACATGTAAATACAGATCTAATCTTAACTTTTTTAACACCTGCTGCAACAACTTTATCAGCCATATGTCCGTCAATATATTGATCCTTAGCTACCATTACTTCTCCTGATTCAGGGTTAATGATATCTTCAGCAGTATATCTTCCATATAGTCTTTCAGCTAATCCTTCAATAACTTCGTTACCTTCTTTGATTTCGCTTACTATTATACCTCTATCAGTACCACAATCTTCTTCTCTTACGATAACGTCTTGTGATACGTCAACAAGTCTTCTTGTTAGGTATCCTGAGTCGGCAGTCTTAAGTGCTGTATCGGCATTACCCTTTCTAGCACCGTGTGTAGATATGAAGTATTCTAATACTGAAAGACCTTCTCTGAATGATGCTTTGATAGGTAACTCGATAATTTTACCTGATGGAGCGGCCATAAGTCCTCTCATACCAGCTAATTGTTTTATCTGAGCCTTAGATCCTCTGGCTCCAGAGTCAGCCATCATGAATATTGGATTGAATTTATCCAAACTATCCATAAGTGCATTCGCAACATCTTCAGTAGTTTTACTCCACTTTTCGATTACTCTTTCATATCTTTCATCTTCTGATATGAACCCTCTCTTATACATCTTTTCTATCTTTTCAACAGTTTGTTCTGCATCTTTAAGAAGTTCATATTTAGCATCAGGTACTATCATATCAGATGCAGCTACTGTTACAGCTCCAATTGATGAATAGTGATATCCTAAAGCTTTTATCTTATCAAGCATTATCGATGTATTTGTTGGGCCGTGTTTTGTATAACACTTATCAATAAGCTTTCCTAATGTCTTTTTAGTAATTAAGAAATCAACTTCTAAGTCAAACATAGTTTCAGGATTTTCTCTATCAACATATCCTAAATCTTGAGGTATAGATTCATTGAATATAATCTTACCTACAGTAGTTTTTATAATACCATGTTTCATTTCTCCATTAACTTCTCTAAACATTCTAACGTTAATTGCAGCATGAACAGCTATTTCACCAACGTTGTAAGCCATTATAGCTTCATCTACATCTGCAAAGTAGCTTCCTTCACCCTTCGCACCTTCTTTATCCATAGTTAAGTAATATGAACCTAGAACCATATCCTGTGTAGGAACACAAACTGGCTTACCATCTGAAGGTTTCATTATATTACCTGCTGCAAGCATTAAGAATCTAGCTTCTGCTTGAGCTTCTACTGATAATGGTACGTGAACAGCCATTTGGTCACCATCGAAGTCAGCGTTATATGCTGTACATACTAATGGATGAAGTTTAATAGCTCTTCCTTCAACTAATACTGGTTGGAATGCTTGAATACCTAATCTATGTAGAGTAGGTGCTCTGTTTAGTAAAACTGGATGGTCAGTAATAACTTCTTCAAGTATATCCCATACTTGATTGTTTACTCTCTCAACCATTCTCTTAGCACTCTTAATATTGTGTGCTATTCCATCTTCTACTAATTTTTTCATAACGAAAGGCTTAAATAATTCTAAAGCCATTTCTTTTGGTAAACCACATTGGTACATCTTAAGCTCAGGTCCAACAACGATAACTGATCTTCCTGAGTAGTCAACTCTCTTACCAAGTAAGTTTTGTCTAAATCTACCTTGCTTACCTTTTAACATATCTGATAATGATTTTAGAGGTCTGTTTCCTGGACCAGTAACTGGTCTTCCTCTTCTACCATTATCTATAAGAGCATCTACAGCTTCTTGTAGCATTCTCTTTTCATTTCTAACGATTATATCTGGAGCTCCTAAATCTAAAAGCTTCTTTAATCTGTTATTTCTGTTTATAACTCTTCTGTAAAGATCATTTAAGTCAGAAGTAGCAAATCTACCACCATCTAATTGAACCATTGGTCTTAAATCTGGAGGTATTACTGGAATAACATTGATAACCATCCATCTTGGATCATTTCCAGATTTTCTGAATGATTCAACAACTTCAAGTCTTCTTATTATTCTTACTCTCTTTTGACCTGTGCTAGTTTTAAGTTCTTCTTTAAGATCTCTTCCAGTTGAATCTAAGTCGATTTCTCCTAAAAGATCTTGAACAGCTTCAGCTCCCATTCCAGCTACAAAGCTTTCTTCACCGAACTTATCTACTGCTTCTCTGTACTCTTTTTCACTTAATAATTGCTTCTTAAGTAATGGAGTTTCCTTTGGATCTATTACTACATATGAAGCAAAGTAAAGAACTTTTTCTAAAGCTCTTGGTGACATATCTAAAAGTAATCCCATCCTTGATGGAATACCTTTGAAGTACCAAATGTGAGATACTGGGGCAGCCAGTTCAATGTGCCCCATTCTCTCTCTTCTTACTTTAGCCTTAGTTACTTCAACTCCACATCTATCACAAACGATACCTTTGTATCTAACTCTTTTGTACTTACCACAATGACATTCCCAGTCTTTCATTGGTCCAAATATTCTTTCACAGAATAGACCATCTCTTTCTGGTTTTAATGTTCTATAGTTAATTGTTTCAGGTTTCTTAACTTCTCCTCTAGACCACTCTCTTATTTGGTCAGGTGAAGCTAAACCAATTTGTATAGCATCAAAATTGTTTAATTCAAACAAGGGTATATCCTCCCTTCAATTTTAGTGTTCATCATTGACAAAATCATCTAGTTCTAATTCTTCTTCATGGAACCCATCTAAAGTGAATTCATCAGCATCGAATTCTATATCTTCTTCGATCTCGTCTTCACTTGAAGTGTAGCTATCGTCTCCTACAGGAATATCGTTAACTATTTCTTCTGTTCCTTCAATATTTACCTCTAAATCATCCATATCTTCATCTGCAAATTCTTTTAATTTAACTTCTTCATTTGCATCATTTAATACTTTAACATCTAAACATAAAGCTTGTAGCTCTTTAATTAGAACCTTGAATGATTCTGGAACTCCTGGTTCTGGTATGTTTTCACCCTTTACGATTGCTTCGTAAGTTTTAACTCTACCAACAACGTCATCTGACTTAACTGTTAGTATTTCTTGTAGTGTATGAGCAGCACCATATGCTTCTAACGCCCAAACTTCCATCTCACCGAATCTTTGACCACCAAATTGAGCTTTACCTCCAAGTGGTTGTTGAGTTACTAATGAGTATGGACCTGTTGATCTAGCATGGATCTTATCATCAACTAAGTGAGCAAGTTTTAAGATATACATTATACCAACTGTAACAGGGTTATCAAATGCTTCCCCAGTTCTTCCGTCGTATAATACAGTCTTTCCGTTTGCATTATATCCAGCCTTTTCTAAACATGCTTCAATATCACTTTCAGTTGCACCATCAAACACTGGAGTAGCTATATGCCATCCTAATTGACTTGCAGCCCATCCTAAGTGAACTTCTAATACCTGCCCGATATTCATACGTGATGGAACCCCTAGTGGATTTAAACAAATTTGTAGTGGTCTACCATCTGGTAAGAATGGCATATCTTCTTCTGGTAAAACTCTTGAGATAACCCCTTTGTTACCGTGACGTCCTGCCATCTTATCCCCAACAGATATCTTTCTCTTTTGAGCTATATAACATCTTACAAGTTCATTAACACCTGGATTTAGATCATCACCGTTTTCTCTTGTAAATACTTTTACATCAACGATTATACCTGCTTCTCCGTGTGGAACTCTTAAAGAAGTATCTCTAACTTCTCTAGCTTTTTCACCAAAGATCGCTCTTAATAATCTTTCTTCAGCAGTTAATTCTGTTTCTCCCTTTGGAGTTACTTTACCAACAAGGATGTCACCAGACCTAACTTCAGCACCGATTCTGATTATACCTCTTTCATCTATATCTCTTAAAGCATCTTCTCCAACGTTAGGAATATCTCTTGTTATTTCTTCTGGTCCTAACTTTGTATCTCTTGCTTCACATTCATATTCTTCGATGTGGATAGATGTAAATACATCTTCTCTAACTAATTCTTCAGAAATTAGCATCGCATCTTCGTAGTTATAACCTTCCCAAGTTATGAATCCCATTCTGATGTTCTTACCTAATGCAATTTCACCTAAATCAGTTGATGGTCCATCAGCTAATACTTGGTTCTTAAATACTATTTCACCATTATCAACTAAAGGTCTTTGATTTATACAAGTACCTTGGTTACTTCTCTTGAACTTAAGTAACTTGTAAGTATCAATTCCACCATCTACATCTCTTCTTATTCTTATTTCATCAGCTGAAACGTAAACTACCTTACCAGCGTTTTTAGCTTTAGGTAATACTCCTGAATCTGCAGCTGCTCTGTACTCTATTCCTGTACCTACTATTGGTGCTTGTGGCTTTAATAGTGGAACTGCTTGACGTTGCATGTTTGAACCCATCAGTGCTCTTGATGCGTCATCATTTTCAAGGAAAGGAATCATCGCTGTAGCAACAGAAACGATTTGTCTTGGAGATACGTCAACTAAGTCTACTTCTTTAGCATTAACAACTAAAATGTCATGCTTATGTCTTACAGTAACTCTACTGTCAATAAACTTTCCGTCTTCTCCAATTGGCTCATTTGCTTGCGCAACTAAGTATAAATCTTCTTCATCAGCTGTGAAATATCTAATTTCATTTGTAACTATACCTGTATCTTTATCTATAACTCTATATGGAGTTTCAATAAATCCATATTCATTAACTCTTGCATATGTAGCTAAAGAGTTGATAAGACCTATATTTGGACCTTCTGGAGTTTCAATTGGACACATTCTACCATAATGTGAATAGTGAACGTCTCTTACTTCGAAACCAGCTCTTTCTCTTGAAAGACCTCCTGGTCCTAATGCAGATAATCTTCTCTTATGAGTTAATTCTGATAATGGATTAGTTTGATCCATGAATTGAGATAATTGTGAGCTACCAAAGAATTCTTTTATAGCTGCTGATACTGGTCTAATGTTAATTAACATTTGTGGAGTTATAGCTTCTTGGTCTTGAATAGTCATTCTTTCCTTAACTACTCTTTCCATTCTTGATAAACCAATTCTGAATTGGTTTTGTAATAACTCACCAACAGATCTTAATCTTCTATTACCTAAGTGGTCGATATCATCTGTATATCCTACACCGTAAGCTAAACCAATTTCATAACTTATAGTTGCAAATATATCATCTCTAACGATGTGTTTAGGTATTAATCTATTTATGTTCTTTTTAATCTCTTCTTTTATTGATCCTTCATCATCATAATTTTGTAATATTTCCATTAAAGTTGGGTAATGAACAGCCTCTCTAATGTTTAAATCACTTATATCAAAGTTTACAAATTTATGAATATCAACAAAGTGGTTACCTATAACTCTTAAAACTCTATCTTCAACTAAGATATCAACTGAATTAATTCCAACATTTTGGATTGCTTCAGCCATAGTTCTACTGATTTTTTGACCTTGTTCAACCATAACTTCACCAGTTGAAGGGTTTATTATATCAGTCGCTGCTATTTGATTTATAAGTCTTAAGTTTATAGCTAATTTCTTATTAAATTTGTATCTACCAACTCTAGAAAGATCGTATCTCTTTGCATCAAAGAATAAAGAGTCTATTAAAGATACAGCTGAATCAACAGTTGGTGGTTCACCTGGTCTTAATCTCTTATATATTTCTAATAATGCTTCTTCTCTAGTTTTAGTATTATCTTTTTCTATTGTAGCTTTAAATCTTTCTTCTTCACCGAAGTACTCTAAAAGCTCTTGATCGCTTCCGAAGCCCATAGCTCTAGCTAAAATAGTTATTGGAAGCTTTCTTGTCTTATCTATTCTTACATAGATAATATCGTTAGAATCAGTTTCGTATTCTAACCATGCTCCTCTGTTTGGTATTACAGTTGAAGAGAATAATTTCTTACCACTCTTATCAACTGAATAGTTGTAGTAAACTCCTGGAGATCTTACTAATTGGCTTACGATAACTCTTTCAGCACCATTAATAACAAAAGTACCTTGTTCAGTCATTAATGGGAAATCTCCCATAAACACTTCTTGTTCTTTTATTTCTCCAGTTTCATTATTTGTTAGTCTTACAGACACTTTTAATGGAGCAGCATAAGTAGCGTCTCTCTCCTTACACTCTTCCACCGAATACTTAATATTGTCCATATCAAGTTTGTAGTCTACGAATTCAAGTACAAGATTCCCAGTAAAGTTTGTAATAGGATTAATGTCATCAAAAACTTCTAATAATCCTTCTCTTAAAAACCATTCGTAAGAATCCAATTGTACTTCTATTAAGTTTGGCATCTCAGTTACATCTTTAACTTTTGCAAAACTCATTCTAGTTCTTTTTCCAACTTGGACAGGATGTACCATGAATTTTCACCCCTTGTATAAAGTAAAATAACCAAAAACACACTTTCCCTAGGGAATTGTGCTTTCGGAGGCATCACGTCTTAGTATAACCTTTTTTCTAAAAAATTATACTCATTTTCCGCAAGAATATATAGTTTTCCATATTGAACAGTACATTTTGTAATAGTACCATATACAATATTTTTTGTCAATACTTTTGTATATTAATATATTGACAAATAAAAAAGGTGCTATAAAGCACCTTTTTATATTTAAATAGAAATTACTTAACTTCTACTTCTGCTCCAACTTCAGCTAATTTAGCTTTCATTTCTTCAGCAGCTTCTTTAGCTACAGCTTCTTTAAGAGTCTTAGGAGCTCCGTCAACTATTTCCTTAGCTTCCTTTAATCCTAATCCAGTTAATTCTCTAACAACTTTGATAACCTTTATTTTGTTAGCTCCAGCGTTAGTTAATACTACGTCGAACTCTGTCTTTTCTTCAGCAGCAGCTCCACCAGCAACAGCACCAGCAACAGCTACAGGAGCAGCAGCGCTAACACCAAATTCTTCTTCACATGCAGTAACTAATTCGTTTAATTCTAAAACTGTCATTTCTTTTATAGCTTGAATGATATCTTCTCTTGTCATTTTAAATTCCCTCCAAATTCTTTTTTTAAATTAATAACCAGCAATTATTCAGCTGATTCTGATTCTTTCTTTTCCTTGATTGCATTTAATAAGTATGCAAGGTTTGATAATGGAGCCTTGAAGCTTCCAAGAAGTTTTGCGATAAGAACTTCTCTTGATGGGATTGTAGCAAGTTTTTCAACTCCAGCCTTGTCGTAAACAATACCTTCTACAACACCTGCTTTAAGCTCTAATTTCTTGTGCTCTTTACCAAAGTTAAATAATACTCTAGCAGGAGCAGTAGCATCTTCGTATCCGAATGCTATTGAAACTGGTCCTTCTAAATGTTGAACTAAGTCTTCTAAACCTAATTCTCTAGCTGCTAATGTTACTAAAGTGTTTTTGTAAACTTTATATTCAACACCAGCTTCTCTTAAGCTCTTTCTTAACATTGTATCTTCTTCAACTGTTAAACCTTGGTAGTTAGCTAATGCAACACCTTGAGCTTTTTCTAACTTTTCTTTAATTTCAGCTACTTTAGCTTCTTTTAATGTTCTATTCTTGTTCATCACTGTGTGTCCACCTCCTCACAGTTTCTTAACTGCAAAATATATTAATAAAGGTCTTCCCATAGACATAGGAAGACCAAAATAATTACTTACCTTATTTTGATTCCTAGGTAGGCAATTATTTAAACCTTTCGGCACCTACTGTCTACGGAAACAGTATTCTTTTTTTCACAACGAAATTTATTATATTATAAACTTAACGTTATGTCAATAATTAATCTAAAACTTTAGTTGGATTAATTTTTGCTCCAGGTCCCATAGTGCTTGAAACAGATACAGATTTAACGTATTGTCCCTTAGCAGCTGCTGGTTTAGCTTTTATTAAAGCTTCCATTAAAGCGTGGAAGTTTTCTTGTAACTTTTCAACTCCGAATGAAACCTTTCCGATTGGGCAGTGAACGATAGCAGTTTTGTCAACTCTATATTCAACCTTACCAGCTTTGATTTCAGCGATAGCCTTAGCTACATCAAATGTAACTGTTCCTGATTTTGGGTTTGGCATTAATCCCTTAGGTCCTAATACTCTACCTAATCTACCAACAACACCCATCATATCTGGAGTAGCAACTACTACATCGTAGTCGAACCAGTTTTCACCTTGGATCTTTTGAACTAATTCTTCAGCTCCAACAAAATCTGCTCCAGCTTCTTGAGCTTCTTGAGCCTTAGCACCCTTAGCGAATACTAAAACTTTAACTGATCTACCAGTTCCGTTTGGAAGAACAACAGCTCCTCTAACTTGTTGGTCAGCGTGTCTTGGGTCAACCCCTAATCTTACGTGTAACTCAACAGTTTCATCGAACTTAGCTTTAGCAGTTTTAACAGCTAAATCTAAAGCTTCTGATGGAGTGTATAAAACACTTTTATCTATTAATTTTGTACTTTCAACATATTTCTTTCCCATAATAAGCCTCCTACGTGGTACTAACGGTTTTTACCTCCCACTTATTTTTAAAGAATTACTCTTCAATAGTAACGCCCATACTTCTTGCTGTTCCTTCGATCATGCTCATAGCTGATTCGATTGAAGCTGCATTTAAGTCTGGCATTTTTAATTCAGCAATTTTTCTAACTTGATCTTTAGTTAGCTTACCAACTTTTGTTCTGTTTGGTACTCCAGATCCGCTTTCTAATCCTAATTCTTTCTTAATTAGAACTGCTGCTGGAGGAGTCTTTAAGATAAAACTAAAAGATCTATCTTGGTAAACTGTTATAACAACTGGTATTATTAATCCAGCTTGGTTAGCAGTTTTTGCATTGAACTCCTTACAGAATCCCATAATATTAACACCGTGTTGCCCTAAAGCTGGACCTACTGGTGGTGCTGGTGTTGCCTTACCTGCAGGAAGTTGTAATTTAATCATTCCTGTTACTTTCTTAGCCATTTACTATTCCTCCTATACTGTGGTAATACGGATTTTATAATAATCCTCCCACTTAATTAAAAACATTAGTTTATATAGTAATATTAAACTAATTTCTCAACTTGATTGAAATCTAGTTCAGCAAGAGTTTCTCTTCCGAACATATCGATTAAAGCTTTTATCTTACGCTTTTCGATGTTTATTTCTTGGATGATCGCTACGAATTCTCTAAGCGGTCCAGAAATAACAACTACACTTTCACCTACTTCTAAATCAATATCAACTGGAACTTCTACAACTCCCATGTTTTCAATCTCTTCATCAGTAAGCGGTACTGGTTTAGAACCAGGTCCAACGAATCCTGTTACACCTCTTGTGTTTCTAACCACATACCATGACTCATCAGTCATTAGCATTTTAATTAGTACATACCCTGGAAATTTCTTTTTAAGTGAAACTTTTTGTTTTCCATCTTTTTCTTCAATAACTTCTTCCATTGGAACTTGGATGTCATGAATTAAAGATTCAAGATTTCTGTTTTCAACAGTCTTCTCAATATTAGCCTTCACTTTGTTTTCATAACCTGAGTATGTATGTACTACATACCATCTTGCTCTTTCGCTCATATATTTTTTAGATGAAAAATTTCACCTAAACCTCCTTTATTTCAGATTAAAAATTAATTTAAAGAGGCTTGAAAAAATATAATCTAACCCACCTACTAATACTATATATATTAGTACAACTACGCCAACTGCAATTAACGCTTTCTTTGTGTCATCTTTAGACGGCCAAGTTATTCTCTTAACCTCTGCCTTAATTTCTCTGAAAAATTTAGCAATACTATTTTTTTCAGATTTACTTTTAGTTTTTACACCTTCTTTAATAGCCATCGTTTCACATCCTTAAACTATCGCGAGTATGTGTCATTACTATATAAGCTAATTATTTTGTTTCTTTATGAGTTGTATGCTTCTTACAGAATCTGCAATATTTGTGCATTTCCATTCTGTCTGGGTTGTTTTTCTTGTTTTTCATTGTGTTATAGTTTCTTTGCTTACACTCTGTGCATGCTAATGTTATTTTAACTCTCACAGTCTGCACCTCCAGTATTTAAATAATCATAAGTCTCTATGCTATTGTGTTTCAGTATTTCGTTAATTACTTTAACACATTATCATAAAACTATTATTATGTCAATAATATCAGCTTTGTAAAGGACTAGGTAAAGTAACCCAGCCCTTTTTTCTTCTGTATTATTCTATTATAGATGTAACAACTCCTGAACCTACAGTTCTTCCACCTTCTCTGATAGCGAATCTTAAACCTTCGTCCATAGCAACTTGAGTTATTAATTCAACGTTCATATCGATGTGGTCTCCAGGCATAACCATTTCCATACCATCTGGTAATTTGATTGATCCTGTAACGTCTGTTGTTCTGAAGTAGAATTGTGGTCTGTATCCATCGAAGAATGGAGTATGTCTTCCACCTTCTTCTTTCTTAAGTACGTATACTTGACCTACGAACTTGCTGTGTGGATTTACTGATCCAACTTTTGCTAATACTTGACCTCTTTCGATGTCAGTTCTTTGAACACCTCTTAATAATGCTCCGATGTTGTCTCCAGCTTGAGCTTCATCTAGTAACTTTCTGAACATTTCTATTCCTGTTACTACTACTTTTCTCTTTTCTTCCATTAATCCTACGATTTCAACTTCGTCTGATACGTGAAGAACTCCTCTTTCAACTCTTCCTGTTGCAACTGTTCCTCTACCAGTGATTGTAAATACGTCTTCTACTGGCATTAAGAACGGCTTATCAGTAGCTCTTTCTGGTGTTGGGATGTAGCTGTCTACAGCATCCATTAATTCCATAATGCAAGCTGTTGCTTCTGGATCTGTTGGGTTTTCTAATGCTCTTAAAGCTGAACCCTTGATTACTGGAATGTCATCTCCTGGGAAGTTGTATTCAGAAAGTAATTCTCTAACTTCCATTTCAACTAATTCTAATAATTCTTCGTCGTCAACCATATCTGCTTTGTTTAAGAATACAACGATGTAGTCAACACCAACTCTTGAAGCTAGTAGTATGTGCTCTCTTGTTTGAGGCATTGGACCGTCTGCAGCTGAACAAACTAAGATTGCTCCGTCCATTTGTGCAGCACCAGTGATCATGTTCTTAACATAGTCAGCGTGTCCTGGACAGTCTACGTGAGCGTAGTGTCTATGTTCTGTTTCGTATTCAACGTGAGCTGTATTGATTGTGATTCCTCTTTCTTTTTCTTCTGGAGCCTTATCGATATCTGCATAGTTGAATGCTTCAGCGAATCCTCTGTTTGCTAATACTGTTGTAATAGCTGCTGTTAATGTAGTCTTACCGTGGTCTACGTGACCGATTGTTCCAATGTTAACGTGTGGTTTGCTTCTTTCGAATTTTTGCTTTGCCATTTGAAATTCCTCCTTACTTCTTTAGATACACCTTGCCTAGCGTTTGCATTTCTAAATGTATATAATTGGAGCTCACGATCGGGATTGAACCGACGACCTCCGCCTTACCAAGGCGACGCTCTGCCGACTGAGCTACGTGAGCATTAAAGTGTATTACACTTTAATATACCAATTATAAAGTTTACTAGCATTTGTTTTTTTTGTCAATATAGATTAGTACATTATTTATTATTTACAAGGCATTTTTCAAGCTTCTTCTTGACACGCTGTAGAGCGTTATCTATAGACTTTGAATGCCTATCTAAATCACAAGCTATCTCCTGATATGACTTACCCTCTAAATAAGATTGTAATACTTGAATTTCTAAGTCTGATAATACCTTATTAATTTCCTCTTCAATGAATTCTTTTTGCTCTTGACTTATAATAAGCTCTTCAGGATCAGTTGTTCTTATACTAGATATTATGTCTAATAAAGTCCTATCTGATTCTTCTTCTGATACAGGTTTGTTCAAAGATATATATGTATTTAGAGGAATATGCTTTTGTCTTGTAGCTGTTTTTATTGCAGTTATTATTTGACGCGTAATACATAACTCTGCAAAAGCTCTAAATGAAGTAGATTTTTCTCCATTAAAATCTCTTATTGCTTTATATAAGCCTATCATACCCTCTTGATATATATCCTCTTTATCTGCACCTATTAAAAAATAGGATTTAGCTTTAACCTTAACAAAATTCTCATACTTAGAAATAATAAACTCTTGAGCTCTTTTGTTTCCTTTTTTAGCTTCTTCAACTATTTGTTCTTCTGATTCACATTTATAGAAATATTCTACAGAATTAAAATCCCTTTCTTCATTCATAAACTTCCTCCACCCCCAATACCATTTATTAACTTCTCCTAATAGCTTCTAGTTTTTTCAAAACATCATCATCTAAATTATCTTCTAAAGTATTTTTAGCTGATACATGAACTTTTTTACTATTTTTTTTTACATTCTCAATATCAACTCGTACTAAATTATAAAACTCTATACTTGATATTCTTACAGCTCCTCTTTGAAAGATTGTTTGTTGCTCTAAGGAGTCAGAAGTTACAACATAAACTTCAAATCTTCTCCCTAAATTATGTACCTCTCTTTCAATATATGCATCAGCAGTTTCTCCATCCTTAGTAAATACAACTAATAAGTTTTTATTGTGTTCGTATTTGTTTTCAATATTACCAGTTACTCTATGTCCATCATAAACTATAACAATCTTACATCTATTAATAGCTCCATAATTATGCAATATATCAACTAGTTTTTGTCTTGCACTATCTAAACTAATTTCTTTTTCTCTCTTTAAATTACTCCAACTATTTATTACATTGTAACCATCAACAAATATAATTTTCACATTGAACACCTTTATATAACAATTATTTTGTTAATCTTCCTTTTAATACTTCGTACATCATTATACCACCTGCTACTGAAGCATTTAAAGAGTTAATTTTTCCAATCATAGGGATTTTAACTAATACATCACATTTCTTTAGTGTAAGTTTAGAAATTCCTCTACCTTCACTACCTATAACTAATGCACATGGCCCAGAAAAGTTTGTATTATAGCTAAAATCTTTACCATCTATATCTGCTCCATATATCCATATGCCTTCTTCCTTTAATTGGTCAATCGTCGCATTTATATTGGTAACTTTAGCTATTCTCATATGCTCAATAGCACCTGCTGAACACTTATACACTGTAGGAGTTACTCCAACATTTCTTCTTTTTGGAATAATTATTCCATGTACCCCACATAATTCTGCTGTTCTTATTATTGATCCTAAATTATGAGGATCTTCTATTTCATCTAATATTACTATGAAAGGATCTTCACCTTTTCTCTTAGCACGATTAATAATATCTGTCACTTCAGAATATTTAAATGGAGTAACCTTAGCTATAACACCTTGGTGATTTGCTCCTCCACACATTTCATTTAATTTTCTTCTATCTACTTCTTTTATTACAACATTTTTATCTTTTGCTAAACTAAGTACTACTTTTATTGACCCTTCCAAGTCACCTTTACTTACACATAAGTATTCTATTGTTGTATCACTTTTTAAAGCTTCTATAACTGCATTTCTTCCTAAAACTAAATCTTCTCTTATTTCTTCATGCATTGCTTCATTATTTCTCTTTGAGTAGTTATCTGAATAATCTCTTCTTCTTTCTGCTCTAGCTTGCTTCTCTTGAAATTTATTAAATTCTCTTTCTCTTCTTCTTGGGTTTTCTCTTTTAGCCATAATAGACTCTCCTTTATTTCTTATTAAGTTCTGTAGTCACGGCTTTATTCATTATGTAATTTAATCTTTCATAATTACCTATTAAATGTAAATAGCCAATAAGTGCTTCAAAACCAGTTGCCATTCTATAATCTCTTACATCTGCATTTTTCGGAACTGTTGCAGATTTTGTGTTTCTTCCTCTTTTAAAGATATAACTCTCTTCTTCAGTCAATTCTTCTTCTAATAAGTGCATAATAGTAGATTGACTTTTTGCTTTAACATATCCAATAGCTTTTACATGAATTTTATGTGCTGTTAATTCTACGTTATTAGCTAATATATAATTTCTAATAAAAAGTTCATAAACAGCATCTCCTATTAAAGCTAGTTGAAGTGGATTTAATAATCTAGCATCTTTAGGTGTAAATTCTTTTTCTCTATAATCTTGTAACATTTTTCACCTCTATCTATAACAATGGTAATTTTCTATTAAAATTTAAAAGTTAAGAGTTAAAAGTTAAGGCTAAAACTTACTTTTCTTTTACTCTTAACTCTTCATTATTAACTCTTAACTCTAATTACTCTACCATTATTAATTAAATCTTAGTCAGCCTTTTTCCATCTAACTCCTTGAGGAGTATCTTCTAAAATTATTCCTCTAGCTTTAAGATCATCTCTTATCTTATCAGCTAATGCAAAATCTCTATTTTTTCTTGCATCCTGTCTTGCTTGAATTAAAGCTTCAACTTCTTCTTCTAAGCTTACTTTAGTTGTTTTTTGTAATATTCCTAAAGGCATACCTAATTCTCTTATTAATTCTAAAGCTTTTTCACAAAGTTCTTTTGACGAATTAATAGTTACATTTGTATTTACATCTCGTGCTAAATCAAATAGAACTGAAATTGCATCGGCTGTGTTAAAGTCATCATCCATTTTTTCGATATATCTTTGTCTATAAGAATCTAAGCTATCAAGATATTTCTTTTCTTCATCAGTCATAGATTCTAACTTAACTTCATCAATTAAGCTTTCTAAGTTTCCTATAGCATTATATAATCTTTCAACTGAAGCTTTAGCTGAATCTAATAATTCAGTGCTAAAGTTTAATTGAATTCTGTAGTGACCTGAAAGCATTAAAAATCTTATAACATCTGCATCATATTCTTTTAAAGCATCTCTTGCTGTTAAGAAGTTAT
Organism: Clostridium sp. NSJ-49; assembly: GCF_014287725.1. Taxonomy (NCBI): domain Bacteria; kingdom Bacillati; phylum Bacillota; class Clostridia; order Eubacteriales; family Clostridiaceae; genus Clostridium; species Clostridium sp. NSJ-49. Next base: position 88,317 of record NZ_JACOOP010000006.1, read on the forward strand.
TTAATGATTTAGACATTTTTTGATTATTAACATTTAAGAATGCTGCATGTAACCAATAGTTTGCAAATTTCTTTCCTGTTAAGGCTTCGCTTTGTGCTATTTCATTTTCATGGTGTGGGAACGTTAAATCCATACCACCTGCATGTATATCTATAGTATCGCCTAATAATTTCTTTGCCATACAAGAACATTCAATATGCCATCCTGGTCTTCCAAGTCCCCATGGACTTTCCCATGCAGGCTCACCTGGTTTTCGTGCCTTCCAAATAGCAAAATCCATTGGATCTTCTTTTCTCTCATCTACATTTATTCTTGCACCAGCTTGTAAATCATCTAAGTTTTGACCTATTAATTGTCCGTAAGCTTCAAATTTCTTAGTTCTAAAATATACATCTCCATCAACAGCATAAGCATATCCTTTATCAACTAATCCCTTAACAAATTCAACAATATCTGTTATATATTCAGTAGCTCTTGGATTTACAGTAGCTCTCTTAATATTTAGTCCATCTGCATCTTTATAATATTCACAGATATACTTATCTCCGATTTCTTTTACTGTAGTTCCTTCTTCATTTGCTCTATTTATCATTTTATCATCTATATCAGTGAAATTTTGAACATAATTAACTTCGTATCCTCTATACTCAAAATATCTTCTTATAGTATCAAAAACGATAAATGTTCTACCATTCCCTATATGAAAGAAGTTATATACTGTAGGACCACAAACATACATCTTAACCTTTCCTGGCTCTAACGGTACAAACTCTTCTTTTTTTCTAGTTAAGCTATTAAAAACTTTCATTCTCTTCAAACCTCCTTAATTGAATTTTTTATAAACTTACTTATTCACCACTAAGTGAATCAAGCTTTATTATCTTATAATCTTACTCCTTGTTTATCAAATTGAGATTTAACAACATCTAAAACAGAATCAATTTTTATTACTTCCATTTCCCCATCTCTTAATTTGAATTCAACTTCTCCATCAGATATCTTTTTACCAACAGTAACTCTCATTGGAATTCCTATAAGTTCTGAATCTTTAAACTTAACTCCAGGTCTTTCATTTCTATCGTCTAATATAGCATCTACACCCATAGCTCTTAATTCATTATATAACTTATTTGCTATTTCCATTTGAACTTCATCTTTAATATTTACAGGAATTACTGATACATGATATGGTGCAACTGAAAGTGGCCATATAATACCATTTTCATCATGATGTTGTTCTATTATAGAAGCCATTGTTCTAGTAACACCTATTCCATAGCATCCCATTACAAATGGTACATTTTTACCATTTTCATCTATAAATGTTGCATTCATTGCTTCAGAGTACTTAGTTCCTAACTTGAAGATATGACCTACTTCTGTCCCTCTTGCAATAGTAACTTCTCCTCCACACTCTGGACACTTTTCTCCTATAGTTATATTTCTGAAATCACCAACTGTTCCTTCAAAGTCTCTTCCATAGTTAACATTTTCTAAGTGATATCCTGTTTCATTTGCTCCAACTACAAAGTTAAACATCTTTGAAACTTCCTCGTCAACTAATAAAGTATCTACCTTTATACCTACTGGTCCTGCAAATCCTACTCCAGCATTAGTAGCTGCAAAAACTTCTTCTGCTGTAGCCATATTTAAATCTACAATTCCACCTAAAGCATTTGATACTTTAACTTCATTAACTTCTCTATCTCCTCTAACCATAACTGCAACTATCTTGCCATCAGCATTAAAGATTAAAGTTTTAGCAAATTTCTTTTCAGTAGTATTAAAGAATTTAACTAACTCTTCTATTGTTCTAATGTTTGGAGTTTCAGTCTTAATCATTTCTTTTAATTCTTCAGCTTCTGCAACCTCTGGTGTTGATGGAGCCTTTTCTATATTAGCTGCATAATCACAACAAGTACAGAATACTACATCATCTTCACCAACTTCTGATTTAACCATAAATTCTGCTGAATTTGATCCACCGATAGCTCCTGAATCAGCAGCAACGCACTTAGCATCTATTCCACATCTATTGAATATTTTTACGTAAGCATCGTGCATCTTATCATATGAAGCATCTAATCCTGCTTGGTCTTTATCAAAGCTATAAGCATCTTTCATTATGAATTCTCTTGATCTCATAACTCCGAATCTTGGTCTTCTCTCATCTCTATATTTAGTTTGAATTTGATAAAGATTAACTGGTAATTGCTTATAAGATTTTATTTCATTTCTAGCTATATCAGTAAATACTTCTTCGTGAGTAGGTCCTAAACAAAACTCTCTATTTCCTCTATCTTTTAATCTGAATAATTCAGCTCCATAAACTCCCCATCTTCCTGATTCTTGCCATAATTCAGCAGGTAAAAGAGCTGATGCTAAAAATTCTTGAGCTCCTGCAGCATTCATTTCTTCTCTTACTATATCTTCTACATTCTTTAATACCTTTAAACCAATTGGCATATAGTTATATACACCAGCAGCCATTTTTCTAATCATTCCAGCTCTAAGCATTAGCTTATGGCTATCAATTTCTGCTTCTGCTGGCACTTCTCTTAATGTTGATACTAACATATTTGACATTTTCATAATTAGTTCCTCCAATTTGTTTATATTTATCATCGCTATTCATAATTTAAAATAACTATAAAATTAGCATATTGTTCTACAATTAAAAAAAGCCGTCCCTAATTATATAATTAGGGCGACTTGTATCGCGGTACCACCTAAATTTGTGCTCTTAATAATGATAACGGTATTAGACCGATAGTTTTTACCTATAACTCCGAAGCTGGTTCAAAATCTAGTTGAGAATCTTACAGCCACGGATTCTCTCTCTGAAAAAGGCGATTTCTACTATTCTTCTTCACTGCTTTAAATTTAATATTTATAATTTATTATATAGTTCCAAAAAACTTATGTCAATATTAGCTATTATTAGCTTATACAAGCCTTTCAGCTAAAATTATATCATCTGGAGTAGTTATTTTTATATTCGTATACTCTCCGTCATATAAATACACCTTATATCCGTATTTTTCGGATACCATAGTATCATCTGTAACTACATCTCCATTTTCCTTAACTTTTTCATGGCACTTTAATATATTATCGTAGTTAAATACTTGTGGTGTTTGAATAGCTACTAAAGTACTTCTATCAGGAGTATCTATAGAAAAGTTTTCTTTATTCTTTACTTTTATCGTATCTTTCGGCATAACTCCTGGTGCTGCTGCTCCATATTTCTTAGCACATCTAATTCCCTCATCTATTAAATTATCAGAAATTATCGGTCTTGCTCCATCATGAATAAGAACTATATCTGTATCATTCATACTTTTAAGAGCATTATACACAGAATCCTGTCTTTCAGCTCCACCTTCAACTATTTTATCAACCTTCAATGAATATTTCTCTAAAACTTCTTTTTTACAATATTCTATTTCATCTTTAGGTAAAACTAGCACTATTTGATCTATATTTTTATTATCTATAAACTTTTTTAAAGTATAGTATAAAATTGGTTTACCTTTTATTTCGATAAACTGCTTACTAACTTTACTTCCCATTCTTTTTCCTTTTCCACCTGCTAATATAATAACACTAGTCATAAGTTAATTTTAATTCTCCTTTTGTTTTGCAAAAATCATTCTTCCTGCTGCTGTTTGTAATACAGAAGTTACTATTACATCTAATTGCTCTCCAATAAATTTCTTTCCACCTTCAACTACTATCATAGTTCCATCATCTAAGTAAGCTACTCCTTGTGATGATTCTTTTCCCTCTTTATTCACAACAACCTTCATTTCTTCTCCTGGAAGAACTACTGGTTTAACTGCATTAGCTAATTCATTAATATTTAACACAGGAACACCTTGGACTTCAGCAACTTTATTTAAATTATAATCATTAGTAATTACTTTTCCATTTAATGTTTGAGCTAATTTTAATAGCTTTGAGTCTACTTCAGCTATTTCTGGGAAATCCCCTTCCCATATTTCTGTTTCAATTTCAAGTTCCTTTTGAATTTTATTTAGTATATCTAAACCTCTTCTACCTCTATTTCTCTTTAATGAATCTGAGGAATCTGAAATATGTCTTAATTCATCTAATACAAAGCTTGGTATAATTAAAGTTCCTGAAATAAATCCAGTCTTACATATATCAAAGATTCTACCATCAATAATTACAGATGTATCTAATACATTAGATATATTCTTAGCATTATTTTTATGTTTTTTCTCTTTTGAAGAACTTTTCTTCATGTTTCCAATCATACTATTTATATCATCTTTTTTCTCAACAAATATTTTTACACCAATTATTACCGCTACTAGTTCAATCAAAACAAGTAATATTGGTCCAGCTACTGGATGTATACCTACCACCGGAATCCCAATTAGCGAAGCTATAAGTAAGGCTACTATAGTTCCAACAGTTCCGTATACCAATTCACTTGCACTCACCTTTTGTACACTTTTTTCTACTGTGTCTATTATTTTATTAAGTCCTTTGTAGATAATAGGTGATATAAAATATAATATAATACCGAACACTAAAATAACAAAAAATAAAAATACTATCTTACTTATTGGACTTTGTAATAATTTCACCTCTAAATCACTAAATACGTTTAATAATCCATCTCCTACTACATACCCTAGTATAAATCCTATAGTAGTAATTATTATTCTAAATAACTTCTTTAACACCTTTTAACCTCCTTTGTCATAAATGTTACACTTTCTATTATACCCTTATATTTATCTTATAGATACATATATAACCAATATTAATTATAACATAGTATTTATCAATTTTAGGAATAATTATCTAATTACATATCAAATATATTTTTCTTTACCCCCTATTAAAAAACATTTACATTTATTATTATAATATTAATCCTTCAGCTGATGGATATATTGACAGAATTAACAGAAAAAAACTATAATTAATTTACAAGCATTATTATTCTAAGGAGTTGAGGCGAGATGAAGGACGTTATATTCGATAATTTCCAAAATGATGTGGATGATTCATTACTAAGACATAAAAGCATTTTAGATATTTTAACAAAATATTCTGAATCTAGTGCTAGAGTAAATAGAGCTGTTGCTAAGGCTGTTACAAATTGTGGTTGTATTAAAATAAATGCAGATAAACAATCTTCTCCTCAAGACCAAGATAGCCTTGAAGATTTTTATAATTCTTTAAATAATCATTTAGATGGCGAACTTTGTGAAACTTGTCGTGATGTAATTGAGCGTGAAATGGGTAATAATATGTTTTATCTTACTTCCTTGTGTAATGCACTAAATATAAGTTTATATGATGTACTTATAAAAGAAGATAATAAAATTAATACTTTAGGAAAATTTAATTTTAGATAAAAAAATATGGCAGTAAATTTACTGCCATATTTTTTTATAATTCTTTTTTTAAATATATTTGTTCTTTAATTCTTTTCAATCCATTTCTTATTGCAGTAGCTCTAGCTTCTCCTATCCCCTCAACCATATCAAGATCTTCTTTTGATGCTTTAATAACATTTTTAAGGCTATCAAAATGCTTAATAAGATTTTCAATAATACTCGTTGGTATTCTAGGAATCTTAGAAAGAATTCTATATCCCTTTGGAGATATTAAAGTATCCACTAACGACACTCCAGCATATCCCAATAATTTAGACAGATTATCTAAGTCTAATAGCTCTTCAGAATTTAGCTTTTGAATTTCCTTATAAATTTCATCAGCGTCAGCTTCATCATTACAATAATCTTTAATTAAAAGTATTCCATCTCTTTCAATATTTTTTATTAATTCATTAAGCTGCATAGAAATTAGTCTACCTTCATTACCTAATTCAACTATATGCTTTTTAATTTCCTCAACTATTCTCATTACCATTTCAGTTCTTTGTATAGCTGTAGTTACATCAAATACTGTAGTTAAATCTTGAAATTCAAGAATATTTAAGTTATTAATAACTTTCTCTAATACATTAACATACTTTTCTAAAGTCTGTATTGCTTGGTTAGCATTTGCTAAAATAACACTACTATCCTTAAGTATGTATTTTAGGTCACCTTTATATATTGTAATTATGTTTCTTCTTTGTGAGATTGCTATGACAAGGGTTCCAGTTTGTCTTGCTATTCTTTGAGCTGTTCTATGTCTAGTTCCTGTTTCGAAAGTAGCTATTGTTGAATCTGGTATAAGTTGAGCGTTCGCAGAAACTATCTTTTTTAAATCTCCACTTATAACAATAGCTCCATCCATCTTTGCTAGTTCGTATACATATGCTGGTGTATATTCTGAATTAATATTAAATCCACCATCTACTAGCTTCATTACATTTTCACCGTCACCAATTATTATTAATCCACCAGTTTTAGCTCTTAGTATGTTATCTAATCCCTCTCTTAAACTTGTTCCTGGACTGACTAATTTAAGTATATTTTTTATTTCATTATCTTCCTTTATTCTCATTATAATCACCTAATTATTAATTCTATTATTATTGCGAATCTCTATTATTTATTATCTATAGACATGGAATATTACATCATTTAAAGTTTTTAATGCTATAACTTCTATACCTTTAAATACAGTACCCTTAGCAAAAGAATCTTTTGCTACATACACCCTCTTAAATCCCATTCTTGCAAGCTCTTTCACTCTACCTTCTAAAGAAGGTACTTTTTTAAGTTCTCCAGTTAATCCTACATCTGCGATAAAAGCAATATTTCCCTCTATCCCTTTTTGCTTAACCGAAGATACAATACTCATTATTACGGCTAAATTAATACCCTGCTCTCTAATTCTCATACCTCCTGTGGTCTTAATTATTACATTTTTATCGTAAAGATTTATTCCACCTCTTTGCTCAAGAATAGAAATTAAAGTATTTAACTTATCTTTACCTAAAGTCTCCCCTATTCTAGTTGGATAAGGAGTAAAAGTCTTAGATACTAAGCTTTCTATTTCTGTTATTATAGCTCTTGATCCTTCCTTTATAACCGTTAACGTACTTCCTGATACTAATTCTCCTTCATCTCTTTTAGTCATAAAAAATTCTGATGGATTATCTATAGACATCATACCTTTTTCAGTCATTTGGAAAAATCCTGTTTCTCCCGTACTTCCAAATCTATTTTTGGAACTTACTAGTCCTCTTAGTTCTTCATCACTATCAGCTTCTATTATTAATACAGTATCTACTAAATGTTCTAAAGCTCTAAGACCAGCAAGTTCATCTGCTTTTGTCATTTGTCCAACAATTATAACCGCTCTCTGTCTTTTATCATTTTTAGCAACCCTTAATAATTCATTAGCACACTCCATAGTCTGAGTCGGAGAACCTGCTCTTGCAGGTAGATAGCCTTCCATAGTAAAGGTCTGTATACTATCTATAATAATTAAGTCTGGATCTATCTCTTCTATAGAATCAACAACATTATCTAAATTAGTTTCTTGAAGAACCCATATATTATCATTAATTTTCTCTAATATTCTATCTGCTCTATTTTTTATTTGGCTATCACTTTCTTCTCCTGATGCATATATAACTTTATGCCCTTTCTTAGCTATACAATCTGCCACTTGTAAAAGTAACGTTGACTTTCCCGCACCAGGTCTAGCCGTAATTATGGTAATAGAATCTTTTACTATTCCACCACCCATAACTCTATCAAATTCATTAATTCCTGTAACTATTCTATCACTTTTGCTAGAAGTTACCTCTGTAAGTTTCTTGGCTACCTTTTTAGGAGTTCTTGTTGCTGTTACTGTTTTACTCGTACTTTTAGCCTGAACTACCTCTTCCTCAAAAGTATTCCAATTATTGCAATCTGGACATTTTCCTAACCATTTTGGTGTTTCATACCCACAATCCCTACAGATATAAACTGTTTTTATTTTCGCCATACCGATTCACCACTTCTGTTGTACTTATATATTAGTATTCTTAACTTATTTCACTCTTTCTAATATATCATAATTAAAATAAAAAAATATACAAAATACAAAAAATCATCGTTAAAAATATTAACGATGATTTTTTATAAATGATAATTATTTTATTAATTTTGCTGCCGCTTCATCAATTATAACAACTACATCTCTATGCATTTGTAGCATTGTAGCTGGATTATCAGTTGTAATCTTTCCTGAGAATAATCCTTTAATAGCTTCTGCTTTTCCTTCACCTGACGCTATTAAGATTATTTTTTTAGCTTTCATAATTCCGCCTAGTCCCATAGTTAATGCTTTTCTTGGAACTTCATCAATTGAATCAAAGAATCTAGCATTTGCTTCTATAGTGCTTTCTGTTAATGAAATTATATGAGTTCCTGCTGATAATTCTTCTCCTGGTTCGTTAAATGCAATATGTCCATTGTTTCCAATACCTAATAATTGAACATCTATTCCGCCAAGTTCCTCAATTTTCTTATCATAATTCTTACATTCTTCTTCTAAATTTTCTGCTAATCCATTTGGTACAAAAGTCTTAGCTTTATCAATATTTATGTGATTGAATAAATTAGTATTCATGAAATTTCTGTAGCTTTGCTCATGCTCTGGATTTAATCCAATATATTCGTCTAAGTTTATTGAAGTACATTTAGAAAAATCTAATTCATTATTTTTACACTTAGCTATTAACTCTTTATACATTCCCACTGGTGATCCTCCAGTAGCTAGTCCTAAAACTGCTTCTGGTTTCTCTATTATAACTTTAGCAAATTCGTCTGCTGCAACTTTACTTAATTCTTCATAATTTTTAGTAACTATTAATTTCATATAATCTCTCCCTCTCTACGTGAAATATTCACTTGTAATGTAAACTTATCTGATCTATATAATGCCTCTTCAATAAATAATACTTTATTTTTATTAGCAAAAGTTTTTCCTATTATCTTAAGCACTGGAAAATTCTCTTTAGTATCAAACTTTTCTTTTATTTCATCTGTTATATCAACAGCTACTATAGATGAAGTAGAATTACTTATTGAATATCCAAAATGCTCTAAAATTTTATATAATGATCCTTTTAACATCTCATTATTAATATGGCCACAATAATCTACAGGTATAAATACAGTCTCTACTGCTATACATTCATTATCAACTATTCTTCTTCGTTCAATTTTATAAACCTTATCTAGCATAAAAGTATCTTGCATATCATCTGGTGTATCTATAATATCGAAGTTAATAACTTCTGTTCTCAACTCTCTACCAGTTTGCTTTATCATCTCTGTAAAACTCATCATATCTTGTTGTTTTACAGTTTGCTCACATACAAAAGTACCTTTACCTTTTAATCTAGTTAAAACTCCTTCTTGAACTAATTCCCCTATAGCTTGTCTTATAGTCATTCTGCTTACGCCATAGATTTCACATAATTCTCTTTCGCTGGCTATACATTCACCAGTTTTCCAAAGACCTTGTGCAATTTTTTTAACTAAGTCATTTTTTAATTGGAAGTATACCGGTATAGGACTATTCTTATCAATCATAGTATCGCCTCCTAATCATATTATAACGTTCAGAATTATAGATGTCTATACCAGTTATAAAAAATCTTTGTATATTTTTATTAAACTTACTAATACTAATTATAAAAAGTTTAGGAGATGTTATTATGTTTTCAAAATCTTATTATGATAATATAAACGGTAAAAATATACTAACTGATTATAGACCAAAAGATATGAGTAATGATTATCTTGATAATTTTACAGATTCCTCTTTAGAAAATATGGTTATAAATTCTAACTTAGATAATAGTAATATGATTAAATAACTATTTATAATATATATTATATGATATATTAGTATTAAGATTACTATTTTAGGAGGTACTTTATGGTTAAAGTTTATTCAACTAATACTTGTCCTTGGTGTGATAAAGCTAAGAGCTATTTAAAATCAAAAGGAATCGAGTTTGAAGAATTAAATGTTCAAGAGGATATGGTTGCTAGAGAAGAAATGATAAAAAAATCTAAACAAATGGGAGTTCCTGTTTTAGATGTAAATGGAACTATCATAATAGGTTTTGATAAGCCTGCAATTGATACTGCACTTAATGCTTAATTTCAATTGACAATTACAAGTTTAAAACATAAAAACTATAAGTTTTAAAGCCAGCATAAGCTGGCTTTATTTATTTATTTATTTTAACTTTCATTAATTACGATTATTTAAATTAATTATAACTCCCTTTCTTCTTGACATTGCTTCTATAGAATATCTAATTCCTTGAGTACCTATTCCTGATGCTTTTACACCTGAAAACGGAAAATGATCTGGGCCTCTTTCTGGTTTATTATTAATTTGAACAGTTCCTACTTCTAACTTATCTGCTATATAAAAAGCTTCATCTATATTTTTAGTAAATACTGATGCCTGCAACCCATATTCAGATTTATTGGCTATTAATATGGCTTCCTCTTTATCTTTTACTCTAATAATCGGCAAAACTGGTCCAAATGGCTCTTCCCATGCTAATCTCATGTCCTCAGTAACATAATCGAATAAAGTTGGATATATAATATTATTTTCTCTCTTTCCACCAGCTAACAAATGTGCTCCTTTTTCTCTAGCATCCTCTATAAGTTCCCACACAAAATCAGCTGCTTTATCATCAATTAATGGAGTTATAGTTACTCCTTCATCTGTCGGATTTCCTACCTTAAGCTCTAATACCTTTCTTTTAATCTTATCTGCCAATTCATCTGCAACTTTATCAACTACTAATATTCTCTTAACAGCAGTACAACGTTGTCCTGAATAAGAATATGCTCCAGCTACTATATTAGCTGCTGCTAAATCAAGGTCTGCATCATCTAATACAATTGCTGCATCTTTCCCACCTAATTCCATTAACAATGGAACCATACTTGTTATACTTGCTATTCTCATTCCAACTTCAGTACTTCCTGTAAAGTTAATAAAATCTATCTCTGGATGAGTTACTATATAATCTCCTATTTCACTTCCTCTTCCTGTTACAGTATTTAGAACACCAGCTGGAACTCCAGCTTCATCAAAAACTTTTGCTAAATATAATCCACAAAGACTACCTTGTGTAGCAGGTTTTAATACTACGGTATTCCCAGCTATTAATGCTGGTGCTATTTTAGAAGCTGATAAATTTATAGGATAATTAAACGGAGAAATTGCAAGAACTACTCCCATTGACTCTCTAGTAACAACAGATATTTTATTTTTATCAAATCCAGGAAAGCTATCACTTACTATAGTTTCTCCAAACATATTTTTAGCTGTATCAGCAGTAAATCTTATGTAATCAGCAGTTCTGTTAATTTCGGACTCAGCGCTTTTTCTATCTTTAGCAATCTCTCTTATAAGAATATCAGATAACTCATCTATTCTCTCTTGTAATATGTCTGCAACTTTATAAAGAATTTTTGATTTTTCATTTATAGGTACATCTTTCCACTTGTTATGTGCTTTTTGTGCTATCATAACTACATCATTTACCTCTTCCTTTGTCATTGCTGGTATCTTTCCAACTACTTTGCCGTCTGTTGGCGATTTAATCTCTATAAAGCTGCCACTTTTGCTATCACACCATTTCCCATTAATTAAATTTCTAAACTTTCTCTCTTGTCCGATTAAATTACTAAACATATGATTATTCTCCTCCCTATTAATTTATTATTTATTTTCTCCCACCTATTTCACTTTTATTATTTAACATAAGATAAACTTATCCATAATTATATTTAGTTATAACTACTCATAAAAATACTATATAGATTAGTATTTATTTATGTGCAAACTCTATACCTTGCTCATTACATTGAATAAGAAGTTTATCTCCATCAACTATATCACCTTTAATTATTTCATCACTCAATTTATCTTCAATTTCTCGAGTAATTATTCTTCTTAAAGGTCGTGCACCAAAATCTTTTTCCTTATTTTTTTCAGCAATAAATTTACTTAAATCTTTATCATAATCAATAAATATGTTCTTTTCTTTTAACCTTCCCATTGTCTCGTTTATCATTATATCTACAATTTTTAATATACTATCTTCATTTAATTGATTAAATATTATTATTTCATCTAATCTATTTAAAAATTCTGGTCTAAAGGCTTTTTTCAATGCACCTTCTATTACTTCTTTCATCTTTTCATATTCTGCTTTACCAGTATCTTTATTTGAAGCAAAACCGACCTGTTTTTGCTTTTTAATATTTTCAGCTCCTACATTAGATGTCATTATAATTATAGTATTCTTGAAGCTAATCATCTTACCTTTACTATCTGTTAATCTTCCATCTTCCATAATTTGAAGTAAAATATTAAATATATCTGGATGAGCCTTTTCTATTTCATCTAATAACACTACAGAATATGGTTTTCTTCTAACAGCTTCTGATAATTGCCCGCCTTCGTCATACCCTATATATCCTGGAGGAGATCCTATAAGTCGTGAAACTGAATGCTTTTCCATGTATTCAGACATATCTAATCTTATAAGATTATTCATATTACCAAACATAGCTTCAGCTAATGCTTTTGATAACTCAGTTTTTCCAACACCTGTTGGCCCACAGAATATAAATGTTCCTATAGGTCTATTAGGATCTTTAAGCCCTATTCTAGCTCTTTTTACAGCTCTAGATATAGCACTTATAGCTTCATCTTGACCAATAACTTTACTTTTTAATATATCCTCTAAATGCAAAAGTCTATCTGATTCTTTTTCTGTAAGTCTTGATATAGGAACCTTAGTCCAGGTTGATACAACCTTAGCAATATCTTCTTCATCTACAAGATAAACTTCTGAACAATTCTTTGTATTCCATCTATTCTGAATCTCATAGAACTCATCTCTCAATCGTTTTTCTTTATCTCTTAAATTAGCTGCCTTTTCAAAATCTTGATTTTTTATAGCATCTTCTTTTTCATTTATAGCCTTTTCTATAGCCACCTCTTTTTCTTTTATTTCAGGTGGTAACGTTAGTTTAGATATTCTTACCTTTGCTGCAGCTTCATCAATCAAATCTATAGCCTTATCTGGCATATATCTATCATTTATATATCTTTCACCTAAGCTAACTGCCATTTTTAAAGCTTCATCAGTTATTTTAACTTTATGATGTGACTCATATTTATCCCTAAGTCCAAATAATATCTTTAATGTATCCTCTGGTGATGGTTCCTCAATATTTACTGGTTGAAATCTTCTTTCTAAAGCTGCATCTTTTTCTATATGCTTTCTATATTCATCTATTGTAGTTGCACCAATACATTTTATTTCTCCTCTTGCTAATGCAGGCTTTAAAATATTAGACGCATCTATAGCTCCTTCTGCTCCTCCAGCTCCTACTATAGTGTGTATCTCATCTATAAATACAATAATGTCCTCTTCTTGTCGTAACTCGGCCATAATTTTCTTTAATCTATCTTCAAATTCACCTCTATATTTTGCACCAGCAACCATAGCAGTAATATCTAACGTTAAAATTCTTTTATCTTTTAGACTTTCTGGAATATCTCCTAGTACAATTCTTTGAGCTAATCCTTCTATTACAGCTGTTTTTCCAACTCCTGGTTCACCAATTAAACATGGATTATTTTTAACTCTCCTACATAGAATCTCTAACACTCTTTGTGTTTCAGCATCTCTTCCTACTACAGGATCTAATTTTTGATCTTTTGCTAATTGAGTTAAATCTCTACTAAATTGATCTAACATAGGAGTTTTATTGTTTTTCTTTTCTTTTGAAGCTGTCTTTTTTACTTCTTTTAATTCGCTTCCCATAATGTATTTTTCTAAATCATCTTTCATTGAATTGATATCAGCCTTACAACTTGTAAGAATAGCATAAGCTACACCTTCTCCATCGTTAATCAATGATAATAGAATATGTTCTGGTGTAATAAAATTTTGTCCGTATTTTCTTGCCACTTCTAAACTATCATCAAATAATCTCTTTGTTCTAGGCGTTAATAGTATATCTCCTGATAATATCTCTTCATCTCCAAATCCTAAATACTCTTCTGTAAGCCCTCTAACTTTATCTATAGTCAATCCTTTAGTAGTTAATAATTGACTAGCGTATCCATTTTCTTTTAATATCCCTAAAAGTACATGTTCAGTTCCTATATATCCATGCTTAAACTTTTGAGATTCTTGCTGTGCTTCTATTAAAACTATTTGTGCCCTTTCTGTAAACCTCCCAAATATCATTTTCTTACACCTCCATACCCTAGGTTATAGTTTATATAAAATTAATTAACCATTAATTTTAAATTTATATTAATTATTATGATAAAATAACTGCTATCATACCCCTTAAAATATCTGCTCTAACCTTATTTTTATCTTCTACAGATGTTAAAATTCTATCATTTACAGACATTTTAATAAGATCACATTCTCTTTCAGTTACTAGATTCAACTCTAATAAATAATTAATTAAAGATAATGCACCTTGGTAAGTTATACTTTTACCAATAGCTTCATTAAGCATCATAGCAATCTTTTCATTATTATCATTTGATATTTTCTTGATTACTATATAGCCTCCACCACCTCTTCTGCTTTCGATAATATATCCTTTTTCGTGACTAAATCTAGTAGTCAATACATAGTTAATCTGTGATGGAGCACAATTAAATTTATCTGCTAAATCATTTCTCTGGATTATTATTTCCTTACTGGTTTTTTCCTCAATCATATTATTTAAAAATTCGGCTATACCATCTGATATTCTTGCCATAAAAACACCTTCCTAAACATCTTTGACTTTCTTTGACTTTAATTATATACAAATATTTTTTTAGTGTCTATGTTTAAAGTTTTCCCTTATATAAAAAATTCATTTAAATTCTGTAATATTTAGATTTTATTTAGTCAATACTCTTAAAATATAGATATTTAACAAGATTCTAGGATGTGATAATAAATGCAGATTAAATGGTTAGGAAATAGTTCATTTTTAATAAAAACATCTTTATCCAAAAAAATTCTCATAGATCCATTTACTCCATTAGAACTTTTAGATTTTGATACTACTTTTGATATAATAACCTTTAGCAAAGATTTTCATAAAATAAGTAATTTTGATTTGAGTAAGTATGGTGCTAAAATAATCACTAGAGATGAAGTATATTGTGAAAATAGCATTAAAATTAAAGGATATTTATCCTACAGTGATAATGTATCAGGATTAAAACGTGGTAAAAACTATATATATCTTTATGAAGTAGATAAATTAAGAATATGCCATCTTGGATATTTAGGACATTTTCTTAATGAAGAAATTATAAATATACTAAAAAATGTAGATATTTTATTCTTGCCTATTGGTTGGAATCTTTGTTTAAATGGTAATGAAAGTTATAAGCTATCTGAACTACTTACTCCTAAATATATTATCCCTATGTGCTATAAATGTAATAAGTATGACTTTTATTTTGATGGTCCTTTAGATTTTATATCTAAATCTAAAAATATTTATAATGTAAACTCCTCTGAAATTAATATTAATGATTTACCTAACAATACTCCATTAACAGTACTTTTAAAGCATTAAAAAAGAGCCACCTACTTAGGTGACTCTTTATAGTAACTATTCAGCTACTGGTGCTCCAACTGGACAAACATTTGCACAGTTTCCGCAATCGATACAAGTATCTGCATCTATAACAAATTGAGTATCTCCTTGGCTGATAGCGTTAACTGGACATTCAGCAGCACAAGCTCCACAGTTTACGCATGAATCTTCTATTACGTATGCCATTAAAAAAAACCCCCTCACTTATTAAATTTCATATATATTGTATCATAGTCAATATTTTTTTCAAAGTGTTTTTATTATGTGATATAAAGTTCACTTCTAAGATTCTATCATGTACCCTGCCATTTCAATAAGATTTATAATATCCTCTGATGATATAGTTAAATTATCATATACTATTTGAACTTCTTTTTTAGCCTTGCTTATCTCACATGCAACTATACCTTCTTCATTTGTAAGTATATTCCTAATAGTAGTTACATCAGTAGATTTATTTAAATTATTAATCTTTATTGAAATTTTCATAATATCCTCCTTAGTTATCTTTAATTAACGCCTTAATAAACTTTTTATCCTCTTCTGAATCTATCTCTAATCGAATATCTGAATCATCTATTGAGTCTTCATAGTTTCCTTCAATTAATTCGATATTGTCTATATTAAAGTCATTTACTATTTCTTCGCCAGCTTTTTTGTATTTTACTCTTACTGTTTCCTTAACAGTATTATTACTTATAACTTCTCCTGTACCTTCCTCAGTTTTAACTATTGATCCAACCTGAGGCATTCTCTTTCTAATATCTTCATACGTACTTTGCTCATAATTTAAGCAGCACATAAGACGTCCACATATACCTGATATCTTAGTTGGATTAAGTGATAAGTTTTGTTCTTTTGCCATTTTTATAGAAACAGATGCAAAATCTCCTAAAAACGAAGAACAACACATAGGTCTTCCACATGGACCTAATCCACCTAACATCTTAGCTTCGTCTCTAACTCCGATTTGTCTTAACTCAATACGTGTTTTGAATATAGTAGCTAAATCTTTTACTAATTCTCTAAAGTCTACTCTACCATCTGCTGTAAAGTAAAATATTACTTTATTATTATCAAATGTATATTCAACATCAATAAGCTTCATTGTTAATTTATGTTCTTGAATTTTGTTAAAGCATATATTAAATGCGGCTTCTTCTTTAGCTTTGTTATCAAAATGCTTATCTATATCTTCTTGTGATGCTATTCTTATAACACTTTTAAGAGGTGCTACTATATCCTCCTCTCTTACTTCTTTTATTCCAATTACACATTCACCAAATTCTATTCCTCTAGCAGTTTCTACTACTACATAATTACCTTTTTCTATTTTTAAATCAGTTGGATCAAAATAATATATCTTTCCAGCCTTTTTAAATCTCACTCCTACAACTTTTATCATATTTTTAAACCTCCAAAAAGCTAATAAGCATAACTCTTATAGTTACTGCCCAATTAACATTATTTTTAATGTTTCTTCTAGCTTCTTCAATACTACTCATTAAGTTATTTAACTTCCTAAAAGACATTTCCCTAGTAAGCTCTTTAATCTGATCAATTTTATCACTATTTATAATTAAGCTTTCATTTTCGATTTCCTTATGAATCATTATGTCTCTTATAAAATCACCCATTATACTTAGAACTTCTTCTTTATCTCCCTTATAAGAATTTAAAACTTCTTCTTCTTCTAATAGAGCTTCAGGATCATTCTTTGTTATTTTAATTAATAATTCTACAATTTTACATCTTAATTCTTTAAGCTTATCATCATTAATATATCTATCTATTCTTCCTGGAATTCCAGAACTAAATGCTATTGCTGCCTTTGTTTCAGGTTCATTTTTATCATAACCTTTTATTTCAGCATACTCATATAACTCTTCTTTTGATAATGGTGTCAATTTAAATATTTCACATCTAGATTTAATAGTATCTAAAACTAACTCTAAACTCTCACATAGTATTATTATGTACACTCCTAAAGGTGGTTCCTCTATTGTTTTTAATAATGCATTTTGAGCTTGAACAGTAAGCTTATTACCTTCATGAATAATAACTACTTTCTTATCTCCCTCAAAAGGTTTCTTTTGAACTTCTTCTATAATAGCTCTTACATCATCTACTCCGAAGGAAGCCTTTTCAGTCTTATAATTTATAATATCTACATATTCCCTATCTAAATCACCTTTAAGTATTAATTTAGCTAAATTTAGCGCTAGAACGCTCTTTCCAATTCCATCCTCACCACAAATAAGGTGGGCATGAGAAAGAGTTCCATTTGAACATCGCTTGTTGAAATTCATAACTAAGTCTCTATACCCAATAAACTTTCTCATACTCACGCCTCTTTTTCATCTATATTCTATACTTTAATAAATTGATCTACATCTAATACAAAGATCGTAGCTCCTCCTACTTCAACTTCCATAGGATATGGCATATACATACCAGTTCCGTTAGACATAGTAGTTGGTGTTGGTATTATTTCTTTTCTCATTTTACAAACATCTTCAACAACTTTAACTACATCATTAACCTTATCCTTTTCTACTCCAATCATTAATGTTGTGTTCCCAGACTTTAAAAATCCGCCTGTAGTTGCTAACTTTGTAACTCTAAAACCTTTATCATTAAGTTCTTCAATTAGATCTAAAGCATCATCATCTTGTACTATTGCGATTACTAACTTCATAAAATTACCTCCACTCAATAAATTTCCCTTTTATATTATTTTATCATACTATTTAAATGTTTTAATATTTTTTATGTTAGTTTTACATAAAATATATCTATAATTTTACAATAGTTCAATTAATAAATGTTTTATATCCTTTTAAATTACTTCTATAACCTTTTTATATATCTCTTCATGAATATCATCAATAGTTCTTAATAACTTACCTTCAGTGCATTTAACTTTATTCCAATTATATTTTTCAGCAATTTTAAGTGAGTTATTATATGATTTTATTAAATATTCCTCATTGCTTTCATGAATATCCTTTTCTTCCTCACCAGTTATCTTATTTAATCTATTTTTCATTAATTCTTGACTTACCATAGGATCTACATCTAAGAAAATAACTTGGTCTGGCTTCGGTATTGCATATAAGTTAAACTCTAAGTCACTTAACCAATTCAAGAATTTCTCTTTTTCTTCTTCATCCATTTTTGCTGCTTGATGTACCATATTTGATGTAGTATATCTATCGGATATAATTATCCCACCTTCATTATAGAACTTTTCCCATTTAGTTTTAAATGATGCGTATCTATCAGCAGCATAAAAAGTTGATGCAACGTATGGACTAACATCATTAGGATTGCTTCCAAACTCACCTCTTAAATACATCTTTACTAATGCTGAAGACTCGCTATCGTAATCTGGGAAAGTTATTTTCATACAATTATATCCTTCATTAATAAGTCTTTCATATAATTTTTTAGATTGAGTTGCTTTTCCACTAGCATCTGAACCTGACTCTATAATAATTAATTTACCTTTACTCATAAATAAGCCCGCCTTTCAAGTATGTAAGGTATTTTCCTTAACTTTTAAAATAATATATCTTTTATTCTATTTTTCATATCCTCATATTGCTTATCATCAAATTCCTCATTAGTAATACTATTTACGCAATCTTCACATATGAAACTTTTTATAATCATTATACCATCATAACGAGCCTTCCCACAAATTTTACAATGTCTTTTCTTTTTTAAGATTATTTCCTTATTATTAATCATTATAACCCCTCCTTGTCTCATATTTAAAATTTTGGACAAGAATTAATATTTTTATACTTTAATATAAAAAGCTATAAAATAAATACTTTATGGAAAAAATAATATTAAAACTTTAAACTGGAGGAATCACTAAATGAATCAAGAAATGATTTCCTATTTATCTACATGTTATGATGAATTACGTACACTAAATAGAGACTTATATGCTAATCCCGAAGATAGTTATAAAGAATTTTTTGCTTGTGACTCTATATGCAATCTATTAGAATCTCATGGCTTTGATGTAAAAAGGAATTTTCTCGATTTAGAGACATCTTTTTATGCCTCTAAAGGAAATACATACCCCAAAATTTGCTTTTTATGCGAATATGATGCTGTTCCTGGAGAAGGTCATTTAACTGGTCATAACTTATTAACCACAACTTCTTTAGGTGCTTCTCTAGCACTTTCAAAAGTAATTGATAAAATAGGTGGAACTGCTGTAGTAATTGGTTGTCCTGGAGAGTATCGTGGTGGTACAAAATCTATTATGGTAAAGCAAGGTGTTTTTGATGATATAGATATTGTATTAGCAGCTCATCCCGATGTAACAACTAATGAAAGTGGTACTTCTGCTGCTATAGTCCCTCTAAAGATTAAATTCTTAGGTAATAGTGGTTTAAGCTTTTTAAATAATGATACCTATACTTCATTAGATGGCATATTATTGACCTTCAATATTTTAAATTCTATATTAAAAGGATTTCCTAAAGATGTTGAAGTTAACTCTATATTATCTCAAGGTGGTTTTACTCCATTATTACTTCCAATAGAAAGTGAAGCCCAATTTTATATAAGAGCAAAAGAGATGGATATGGCTAGAATAGCAGAAAATAAATTAAGAGAAATAGCTATTTATGTTTCAAAGCTTATTCGAGTTCAATACTCTTTTTCACTATATGAATGTCCTAATGAAGAGTTAATCACTAATAGAACTTTAAATAGATTATTCAGCCATAACCTTAAAGAAAACGGAATAATTGATATAGGTCCGCCAAGGGATGTACGCTCTGGATTAAGCATTGGTATAGTTAGTAAAACTGTTCCTTGTATACATCCTTATATAAAGGTAATTGAAGATAATAGTATTAGATATGGTACCAAAGAATTTGCAGAAACTACAATATCACCATTTGCCTTTGAGCAATCTATGAAAGCATCCTTATCATTAGCAGCTACTGCTGTAGACTTAATAACAAATAATACTTTACTTAATGAAATCAAAGATGAATTTTTAAAAAAAAAATAAAAGGTGAAGCTATTTAATTAGCTTCACCTTGTAATATATTAACTTTATCATATACTCTTTTTAATAATCTTTCACTTGGCTCAAATGAAAACTTTAAAAGTTGTCCATTTCTCTTGTACACACAGTAACATTTTCTAGAAGTAGTTATGCTGCTCAAATAGTTTCCATGAGATTTAATTTTTGATAGCTTTTTAGGTATCTCAACCTTTTTCCCTATGAAAACAATATCCTGCATTCTTATGCTTTCTAAAATGTTATCACCTTTACAATTTAATTTATTTATTATTAACTTATCTGCAATTATTGAGTATTTATAAGATAAACTACAGCGTCTAAATTCCTTAAATAATACAAATACTATCATTATTAATAGCAGAACCTCTATTACTCTATAAACTTGAAAAGTTTTTCCTATCACTATTTCAGCAATTTCAACGGCATATAAAGCAATAGTTATAGCTAATAATGAAATCATTATAGCAGGAATTTTCCTTCCGTGTACAACTTCTCTATGCATGACAATATATATCCCCCATAAAATATAATAATTTTGACAATGCTATGATTATACTAATTATTATAGTATAATTCCATTCGGAAATTTCGCCTTATTCATAGATTATATGAAAATAATTAATAAATCTTTAATAAATCTTCATTAATCTAAGGTTTTAAATCTATTACTAATTTTATTGTGATATACTGATAAATATAATAATATTACTCACTTAATTGGAGGTATCTATGATTAAAATATACAAAAGCTTAAGCGAAACAAATCCTCATTTAAAAGCTTTAAATAATATTGAACCTGGTTGTTGGATTAACATGGTAGCACCTACAGAAGAAGAGATTATATTAGTTTCAAAAAAGACAGGAGTTCCTTTAAATTTTTTGAGAGCACCTTTAGATGATGAAGAAACTTCTCGTATTGATTTTGAAGATGATTATCTCCTAGTAATAGTAGATATTCCTTTTACGGAAATGGAAGATAATTCTCTTACATATGATACATATCCATTAGCAATTATTCATTCTGAAAAACAAATAGTAACTGTCTGCTTAAAAAATAGTAGAATATTAACTGATTTTATAAACAATAAAGTTAAATCTTTCTTCTCATTCAAAAAATCTAGATTTATTCTTCAAATATTAAGTAGAGTTTCTACATATTATTTAATATATTTAAGACAGATTGATAAAAAAAGTTTAATGATTGAAAAAAGATTGCATAAGTCTATGAAAAACAGAGAGCTTATACAACTTCATTCATTAGAAAAATCCCTTGTTTATTTTTCTACATCTCTTAAGGCAAATGAAATTACTTTGGAAAAAATGCTTAAACTAGAAATAATGCAAAAATATCCTGAAGATCAAGATGTATTAGAAGATGTTATTATTGAGAATAAACAAGCTATTGAAATGACTGATATATATAGTAATATACTTGCTAGTACAATGGACTTCTTTGCTTCAGTAATTTCAAACAATCTTAATATTGTTATGAAGGTGTTAGCATCAGTTACAATATTAATGGCTATTCCAACTATTATTGGTGGTATATTTGGAATGAATGTTTTACTTCCATTTAGCCCTGATGATCCTAATGCATTTAATATAATAATGATATTTACACTCTTATTAACAGGATTTGTTGCAATACTTTTATATAAGAAAGATATGTTTAGTTAATTTTATAGTTATCCACTAATATAAAATATATCCACAGGCAAAATAATTTCACCTGTGGATATATTGTTTTTTTGTGTATATTTTTAATTAATATAAATTTACTTTAAATGAAAAAATAAAAACCTACAAGCATTGCTTGTAGGTTTTTTGGAGGCGCCAATCAGATTTGAACTGATGAATAAAGGTTTTGCAGACCTCTGCCTTACCACTTGGCTATGGCGCCGTACCTGGTGGCTCGACCAGGAATCGAACCAGGGACACGAGGATTTTCAGTCCTCTGCTCTACCGACTGAGCTATCGAGCCACATTACCAGGCAACGTCCTACTCTCCCACACAGTCTCCCGTGCAGTACCATTGGCGCTGTAGAGCTTAACTTTCCTGTTCGGAATGGGAAGGAGTGTTTCCTCTACGCCATCATCACCTGATACTATGATTCTCTAAATCTTCGATTTAGTTAGAATCTTATTTCAAAGAATTTTGTTCTCTGAAAATTGCACATGAATTTTATATTTTTATTGGTCAAGCCCTCGACCTATTAGTATCAGTCAGCTAAATACGTTACCGCACTTACACCTCTGACCTATCAACCTTGTGTTCTTCAAGGGGTCTTACTAGCTTATGCTATGGG